>DATCMP010000312.1:0-13181 GCA_036563365.1 Thermomicrobiales bacterium | reverse complement strand
CCCGGTCGCGCCGAAGAAGAGCAGGCCAAGGGGGTCTACCGTCGCCTCTTCACCCAGCTCGATGAGCAGGTGCACGAAGGCGTGGCGCGGATCAGCGACACGAGCACTATCTGACGACGCATGATAGTCGACCCATCGTAGCGCTGCTCGGCGACTGCCGATTCGCTCGCGATGTACTCCTGGCAACACAATTGCGTACTGGTCAGGGGTGTACGGATACGCCACCCCAGGCAGGATGGCGCGCAACGACCGTATCAGGAGGATATGATGCAAGGTTACTGCTTGAAATGTCGCGAGAAGCGCGAGATGAACGACGCCAAGGAAGTCACGCTGAAGAACGACCGCCCGGCGATGCAAGGCACATGCTCGGTCTGCGGCACGAAGATCACCGTGATCGGCGGCAAGAAGGCGGCGGAAAAGATCGGGGAGTCGGACAAATCCGACAACTTCTCGCGCCGGGGTGACGCCGACGACGAGGTCCGTGATCCGAAAGTTCGTGCCGCGACCAATAAGGAAGCGAAGGCGGAGGCGGCGCAGTATGAGGCCGAGGGCCGCGACCCGGTGACGGCGAAGATCAAGGCGGAGACGAAGAATAAAGCCAAGGCCGCCAAGAAATAGCGGCCTTGGCGGCGCGACGGGATTCCGCGCAAGACGATGAAGTTGACGCGTTAGAAGAGATCCGCGCCAGAGCTGATATAGCGGTGCGGATCGGAGAACGCGCCCTCATCGCTCGAGACGAAGGTGTAGGGCTCTTCGATGCGGAAGCCTCATTCGAGCAGTGGCCGCAATGTCGGATGCGGGCCGGATACCGTGAGGTAACAGCCTGCGGTGCGTTGGCCTACCCATGCGACAGCAGTTAAGGTGCAAGCAACGGCATCGTTCGCGTGGCGCACACCGAGCGGCCCGATCGTCACCGCCGCGGCACAAGATCTGCTCGTTACCGTGTAACTCTCGCCAGAAGGCGAGAGCTTGCGCCCGCTCCTGCCCATCGATCGCGGCTTCCCACGCGATTATGACATGACCAGCGGCTGTTGATCGTGCCTCGTCGATCGCGATATGAGGCCCACGTATCAGCCGCGATCGCGGGGTGCCACGCAACCAGAATTGCGGCCAGACCGGACGCATCCCCGCGCGAATGTAGAGGGCCAGGGCGCGTGGATCGGCGGTGCTACAGGTGCAACGTACCCCATTCGTTGGCAAAACTGCCGCGAGTAAGGCTTGACCGAGCGCGACAGATTGCCCGGCAGGACGGATAAAGAAGTCGCTCAGGAACGAGACGGCATCGCGTGTGACCAGCCCGGCGAAACCGATGATCGTATCACCCTGCTCCGCGACCAATAGTCGACCGGTCTCATACACATGCGCCAATTACGCGGGGAGAGGTTGGGGCGAGGGAGGCCGTTCGCCATGAGACTCGTACCCGTAATTGATGTCGGACGCCGCAGCGAGATCACCCACTTCCGCTGGTCGGATTCGTCAGTCCCGCACCGCATACACCTCTCCCGTAATTAGACCGACCGTATGGAGCGACAGCCAACGAAACCTGCGAGTGGCATGGTATCATGCCCGCCGCCCAACGAGGGGCGGTCGCCGTGCGAAGAGTGGAGAAGCGCCGATGCCAGAACAAGAACTCCCGAAATATCATCTGAGTGAGCAACGCGCCGACGCGATCCTGCGCCCGATGGCGTTGACACTGGCCGAATTGGAGACGCGCGCCCAACATTTCCTCGATCGCCTGCGGATGGTCGAGGAAGACCGCGCGGCGGTGGCGGCGGCGCACAAGGTGATCGCTGCCGCACACGCCGAGTTGGAGACGTTGTGGCGAGCGCGCGTGGCGACGCCGCACCGTGGGGGAGAGAAGAACGGATGAGCACGAATGGCACACGCAAGCGGGTGCTGATTACCGGGGCGGCCGGGCGGATCGGGGCGTCGCTAGCCGAGCAACTGAAAGACCGCTACGATCTGCGGCTGCAATACAACCGCACGATCCCCGAGAACCCGCCGGTCACCGACTACGTGGTAGCCGACATCTCCAAGTACGAGCAGATCGCCCCCGCGATGGAGGGGATCGAGGCGATCGTCCACATGGCCGGCGAACCGAGCACCAGTGCAAGTTGGGAAGAGGTCCACGAGGCCAACATCGTCGGCTGCTACAACGTCTTCGAGTCGGCGCGTCTGGCCGGTGTCAAGAAGATCGTCTTCGCCTCCACAAACCATGTCATGGGGATGTACGACCGCGACCGCCAGTGGCCGATCTTCGCCAGTCAGCCGGTCCGCCCCGACTCACTCTATGGCGTCTCCAAGGCATTCGGCGAGAACTTAGGGCGACATTTCGTCGATCAGCACGGGATGTCGGTGATCTGCCTGCGGATCGGCTGGTTCCTGGAGAAGCCGAAGGACGACATCGGGCGCTTCATGTGGCTCAGCCCGCGCGACTGCGCCCAGGTCACCTGGCGCGCGATCGAGAGCGATGTCGACTACGGGATCTTCTACACGATCTCTGGCAACGGCGGACGGCACTGGGATATCACCGAGACGATGGAAAAACTCGGCTACCGCCCTGAGGATGACGCCGAACGCGAGATGGGGCCAGCATAGGCGAGAGGGTTACGGCCCTCACCCCCGCCTCGCATTCGCTCGGCACCCCCTCTCCCCATTCGAGGAGAGGGGGCTAGCAGCTGGTCACTCTTCTGGCTTCTTTTTTACCCTCCCGCTTTAGGGGAAGGTCGCCGCCGCAGCGGCGGGGAGGGGTTAAGTCTCTCACTTCCACAGCAAAAGCTAGAGGGGGGGCGGCGCCAGTCGGCACCCCCCCCTCTGCGACTCTCGCGCGTTAGCGCCGCGTCTTCACCCATTCCAGGTAATCGGCCTCGATCGCTTCCTTCCAGGTCGGTACGTCGATCTCGCCGGAGGTGTAACGTCCCTCTTGCAGGCGCAACTGGCCGAAGACGTCGCGCTCGCGCGTGTTCTCCGACTTCTCGACGATCTCCTGCACCAGATGCGGCGGGATGAAGGTGACACCGGTTCGCGTGCCGAGGACGATGTCACCTGGCATCACCGTCGCGTTACCGATCCGGATCGGGATATTGACCCCGACGAGGGTCACGTTCTCGATCGGCGTCGGGTCGGTGCCGCGCGTGAAGACGTTGAAGTCGGTCAGCTCATTGATCCGCTGATAGTCGCGGATACCGCCATCGACAACGAGGCCCGTCCCGGTGCGGCTGCGGATCGCCGTCGAGAGGTTGTCGCCGACCATCGTCCCCTCTTTGACCTTGCCGAAGAGATCGACCACCAGCAGATCGTTCGGAGCGAGGGTGTCGATGATCCAGGTATTCTGCCCGCCCGAGCGCCCTTCAGCCTTGCCGCGCTCCTCGACAACCGCGTGGAGGTCGGGGCGCAATGGGACAAACTGCGCCGTCACCGCGCGCCCGACAATCACACGATCGGGGTGGAGATTGAACCAGTTCCCCTCGAACTGGAAGAAGTACCCGTGGCGGCGTTCGAGGGCCGCCCACGCCTCCTCGGTGGTGACCAACTTCATCCGTTCGAGCAGATCGTCCGGGACGTGCGGTCGGCCATCCGGCAAGCGCCCGAAGGTGTTCTGCGGCGTTAACGCCGCGATATTCTCCGGTGAATTGAAAACCATCGTCTGATCCTTCCGACGCTTTACGCCGTCTTCCCGACACCATCCGCCGTCTTGGCGACCCCTTCCATCAGCCCCTTGATATAGCCGATGGCGAAGAGACGACCCATCGTCTCGTAGCCGGGGTGCTCGTTGCTCTCCCCGGCCAGGGTCGGCGCGTGGTCGAGGCGCATCGGGCCAGCGAAATCGACATCGTTGTAGGCTTGCATCGCCGCGAACATGTCGGTCTGGCCGTCCTCGTGGAACGTCTCGGAGAAACGTTCCGGCGTGCCGCGCACGTCGCGGAAGTGGACGAAGTGGATCTGGTTCTGGCTACCGAAGTGGCGAATCGTCGCGGGGACATCGACGCCCATCGCCGCGAAATTGCCCTGACAGAACGTGATCCCGTTACTCGGACTCGGGACCATGTCGATCACGCGCTGGAAATTCTCGGGCTTGGTCATGATCCGGGCGATCCCGCGGATCGGCGAGAGCGGCGGATCATCGGGGTGAACGGCCAGCTTCACGCCCGCCTTCTCGGCTACCGGCACCACTTTCGTCAGGAAGGCGCGCATATTGTCCCAGAGCTGTTCCTCGGTGATCTCGCCCCACTCGGTCAGCGGCGCATCTTTCATCAACGAGTGATCGTAGCTCGACACCAGCGCGCCGCCGCGCGTCGGGGTGGACATCGAGGTACGCAGCCAGCCGAAACCGGCCATGAAGTTGTGGCACATCACCGGGATGCCGACCTTGCCCATATTCTCGACCAGTTCACAGAAGCGATCGATCCGCTCATCGCGGTTCGGCAGGCCCAGCTTGATCGGCTCGTGGATGCTCGCCGGGGCCGACTCGATCACCGCCAGTTCCAGCCCGGCATCTTGAAAACGCTGCTTCAGGCGCAGCAGGTGCATGTAGTCCCAGGGGGGCGGACCATCGGGAGAATCTGGCACCCCCGTCACCGCGTGGGTGACGCCGAGTTGCTTGGCGAGGGTCCAGAGGTGATTGGGATATGGCGGGAGAACATCGGCCAGTTGGACTTTCATTTCATCACGCTCCATCGGTTATGCGCCGCCGGACACCTCCCGGCGACATCCGGGCAAATAGGAGGGCCAGCCGACGGTGACCCGCCAGCTGGCCCTCCGCGCACGTCACACCTACTTGATCTCGGCGAACGCCTGGACCATCTTGTCTTGCGCCGCCTTCGCCGCGTCCTGCGGCGACTTATTATTCACGACGACATCCTGCACCATCTCGGAGTAGATCCGTCGCTGCCCGGCCGCGCTCAGTTGCGAGAGGAGCTTCGGCGTCGCCACGGCAGGATACCAGGCGGGGCGCGCGGTTTCCAGCAGCTTCGGGAACTCATCGAAGTAGGGGCGATCCTTCCACCACTTCGCGCTGCTGAGTTCCTTGTAAACCGGATACCAGCGACCGCCGACCTTCTCGTAGACCGCCTGAAGCTTGTCGGGCTGCATGATATTCTGGATCATCGCCTTGCCGGCATCGACGTTCTTGCTATTGGCGAAGACGCCCCACGCCCAGGTACCGGCAGCGGGGAATGTGCCCACCTTGCCCTTCGGGAACGCCACCTGCGCGGTGTTGGCGAGCAGTTCCTTGTCGTTCTGCTCCAGGAAGGCGAAGATCGACGCGGGGTTGAGCGCAAACGCCGACTGGCGCGACTGGTAGGACTTGTTGTTCGAGCTATCATCCCAAGCGGGCGAGTCCGGCGGGATGAGCTTATCTTTCCACCATGTCTGCACGCGGGTGAGTGCCGAGATCGTCCCTTCGTTGTTGATCGCCGGGTTGCCATCCTTATCGACGAGGGTGCCGCCATCGGCGAAGATGATCGTCTGGATATTGCCGTCGCCATCCGGCGTGCGCCCAAGCGTCAGCCCGAAGCCGAACTGCTTCGGCGGCTCGTTGACCTTCCGCATGATCGCGTCCATCTCATCGATCGTTGCGGGGGCCTGGCGCTTGCCGGTGGCCTTCTCACAGAGATCGAGGCGCGCGTAGAGGACCGAGAGATCCGCCTGCATCGGGATGGCATAGATCTTATCGGCCACCTGCACATTCGGCAGGAGCGACTGATACATGCCGCCGCCCGTGTCCTTGAGGCTATTGTACACATCGGTCAGATCGGCGAGGCGATTCTGCCCGGCGTAGTAGATCGTATTCGTACCGCCAAGCATCACGACATCGGGCAACGCGCCGGTCTCGACGGCGGCGGTGACCTTCTGATCGTAGTCCGAGCCGGGCAGCGCGACGTATTCGACCTCGACCTTGTTCGCCTTGCCCCACTCCTGCATCTGCTGACCGAGCAACGCATCCCCGGCTGTGGTGAAACTGACGATCCCCCAGACGAGCAGCTTCCCACTGAACGAGGCGGGAGCCTTGAACGGCGCGGTGGCCGCGATCGGCGCGGTGCCTGGCGATGTCGCCCCGCCGGTAGCAGTCGCTGCCCGCGTGGCCGTCGCCGCACCGGCACTGCCCGCAGTAGCAGCGGGGGCCGCTGACGCGGCGGTTGACGGCGCTGCCGACGCGGCAGCCGACGCCGCTGGGGCCGCGCTCGCGCCGGTTGATGGCGCGGCAGATGCGGCAGACGATGCCGCTGGCGCCGTACTCGCCGCCGGTCGCGTGGCGGTCGGGGCGACCGCATCGCCGCCGCAAGCCGCGAGCAAAGCCCCGAGTCCGGCAACAGCCCCAAGACCCACCGTCTGTTTGAAGAACAGGCGTCGACTCAGCTTCCTTTGCTGCGGATCATGGAAATCGCTCATCGTACCGTCACTCTCCTTCGATTCGAGAACCCAAGCCCTAACCCTTGACTGCCCCACCGGCCAGGCCGGAGACGACCCACTTCTGCGCCGCGAGATAGATCAACACCGGCGGGATAGAGGAGATCAGCGCGCCGGCCATCAGCGCGCCCCACTGATAGGTGTCGCCGTTAATCAGCCCCGCCAGGCCCGAGGGGATCGTCTTCTGCGAATCACGCCCGATCAGCAGCAGCGCGAACAGGAACTCATTCCAGGAGCCGGTGAAGGCGTAGAGCGCGGTGACCGCCAACGCCGGCAACGCCAGCGGCAGGACAATCCGCGTCAGCGCCTGCACCCGCGTCGCGCCATCGACCATCGCGGCCTCTTCGAGCTCATAGGGGATCGTGTTGAAGTAGGAGATGATCAGCCAGGTGCAGAACGGCACCGAATGGACCAGGTAGATGACCACCAGACCGAGCGCCTTATCGGTCAGGTTGAGGCGATAGGCGATTTGGAAGAGCGGGATGAAAAGGAGCGAGCCCGGCACCAGGTAGGTGACGATCGTCGCGCGGGCCATCGTCAGCCGCCCGCGGAAGTTGAGCCGACTGATCGCGTATGCCCCCATCACCCCGATGATCATCGCCAGCACCATCGTCAGCCCGGAGACTATCAGGCTGTTCTTGAAGTACGTCAAGAACCGCGTGTGGTTGAGGATCTGGTCGAAGTGCTGCCAGGTGAATGTGCGCGGGAGGATCGTCGCCTCCTGATACAATTCCTTGTTGGTCTTGACCGACGTCGTCACGATCCAGAGAAGCGGGAAAACAGTCCACACCGTGAAGAACGCCAACCCACCCCAGAGCAACGTGCGATGGATCAGCCACCGCACCCATTTCCCGGTGGCGGGGCGCGACGCGGTCTGCGGGAGCGGTCTGCTGACAACGGCCATCGGTCACCTCCGTTAGTAGAAAGTCCGTAGTCCGTAGTCCGTAGTAGAGATTTGCTGCTGACGCGGAGCCAGTAACGCCACCCTCAGCCACTACGGACTACAGACTACGGACTCCCTACTCGCTTACGCCCGCGACTCGCTGGCGAGCATCCGTTTCGTCAGGAAGAAGATCGCGACGATGAAGAATGGGAAGAACATCACCGAGACGGCGGCGGCGAGTCCCATCTGCCGCGCGCCGATGATGCCGAGATCGAAGGCGAGCATCGGGAAGGTCATCGTCGAATTGACCGGCCCACCCTTCGTCAGCACATAGATGAAGTTGAGACTATTCGCCGTCCAGATCGTCGAGAGGAGGGTGGTGATGACGATCACCGAGCGCAGGAGCGGCATCGTGATCAGGAAGAAGCGCTGGAAGATATTGGCCCCGTCGATTTTCGCGGCCTCGTACATTTCTTGCGGAATCGCCTGCATCCCGGCGAGGAACATCATCGTCCAGAACGGCGTCCCCTGCCAGATCGTCGCGATAATCACCGACCAGATCGCGATCTTCGGATTCGCCAGCCACTGCACGATCGTATCGCTGCCCAGATAGTCGATCAGGATAAGGTTGAGTAGGCCGCTCGGCGAGCCCTCATAGATCCAACGCCAGGCCAGCGCGACGATCAGCGTCGGCATGGCCCAGGGCAGGAAGAGGATCCCGCGCATCAACGTTCGTCCCCGGAAACGCTCGTTGAGGAGGAGCGCCATCGCCATCCCGAGGATGAATTTCAGGCCGATCGAGGCGACGATGTAGACCGCCGAGACACGCACCGAGGTGAAGAAGTTATAGGTGCGGTTGGTCAGCAACGCATAATAGTTGCCGAACCCGATGAAGGTCGCATCCCCACCAACCATCTTGCGCTGGAAGCTGAGGACGATCGCGGAAACGAACGGGTAGGCGATCAGGCCGATCAGCACGGCCAGCAGCGGTATGAGGAACAACCAGGCGACCACGAAATCACGTCCCAGGAATCGTTGAATTCGCGCTCGATCGAGATTGTTGGCCGTCGATTTCGTCGGAGAGACTACTGCCATTGCTCCCGCTCCTCCATGAACCCTACCGTCATGGCGCATAGCTTACACGAACCACATGGCCGCAGGGTTCACGATGGTGGACCGTTTTTGGTCTGACAAGTGACCGGATTCACACTATGACGATAACACGCGTGGGGTTGCGATGCAAGTTATCGTGACCGCATCGCAATCGCCCCGGGGGACAAAGCAGTTTAACGTCGGGGCCGCCCTGCCAGTGTATTGCAGGGCGGCCCCGACGGGAGCGGTGTGCGGAAGTTGCGTCAGCCGTTAGTTGCGCGGGATCGAGACCAACTCGGGAGCGGCGGCGAGCTGATCGTAGAGGCCCTTGTTGACGACGAGGTGCCGCTGCGGCAGTCCGCCGCCGGCGACCTGCACCGCGACCTCGCCTGCGCGCACGCGCATCCGGTGGTGTCCCTGAACCGAGGTGCCGGCGATATGCGCGGAGAGCACGACATTGTCCAACTTCAGCAGCGGGCTATCGGCGGGCAGCGGCTCGACCTCCATCACGTCGAGGCCCGCCCCGGCGATCGTGCCGTTCTGCAGCGCGGCGATCAGCGCCTGCTCATCGATGATCGGCCCGCGCGCGGTGTTGATGATCACCGCGCTCGGCTTCATCAGGGCGAACTTCTCGGCGTTGATCATCTTGCGCGTCTCGTCGTTGAGGTAACAATGGATCGAGACGACATCGGACTGCCGCAGCAGATCATCCAGGCTCACCAGTTCGACATCGAGTTCCTGCGCGATCGAGGGATCGATGTACGGGTCGGAGGCGATGATCCGGTAGCCGAATGGCCGCGCCTTACGGACAACCGCCTGGCCGATCGTGCCGAGCCCGATCAGCCCCAAGACCTTCGTCGCGGGGCGATGGAGCAGCATCCCATCGGGCAGGCGCCGACCGGTGCGCGCCCAGTTCCCCTCGCGGACCCAGCGATCATCGATGAGCACCTGGCGGTCGGTCGCCAACGTCAGCGCCATCATCTGGGTGGAAACGTCATCGTAGATCGCGTCGGCCATATTGCAGACCAGCACGCCGTTCGCGGTCGCGGCGTCGATATCGACATCATCGAAGCCGACGAACGGCCGCACGAACAGGCGCGTCGTCCCCAGCGCGCTGAAAAACTCGTTACCGTACCGCTGCTTCGCGAAACCGGCCACGACGACATCGGCACCGCTGATCTTCGGATCAACCTGACCGGCCTCGGTATATGCCGCAGCGGGCACCACCTCGGCGTCACCTTCCAACACGATCTGCTGCGCCGGGTCTTGATGATTAACTTCGGTCATCCCGGCGAACGCGACACGCGCGGGACGGTTCCAGGCTTCGGGATTGGACCAACGTGCCGGTGTTGCCATTGTTACCTCCATAGTAGCGAGTAGTCGGTAGTTAGTGGGCGTAGTGGGCCAGTGGTGTGAGTGGGCCAGTGGAAGACGCGAACGGTGGGAGTTGTAATCGTCTGGACCACTGATCCACCGGGCCACTCGCCCACTATTCCTCCGCTAAATGTTTAATCCCGCTCTCATCGACCGCCCGGCGGGTCAGGCGCAAACCCGGGAGGCGCTTGATCGAGATCTCCGAGAGCGCCAGGACTTCGCAGCCGTCTTCCAGGTGTCCGCCTTGGTAGTGCTTCTGTGAGTCCCAGAGCGAGATATGGACGTGGGGCTCGTAGTTGGCGATGATCCCGCCGAACTGCACGACCTCCAGCGGGCCTTGCAACTCGATGAACTCATCGCCGGGCGGATAGTTGTTCGTCATGATCGTGTGGATACGCGCCCGGGTGAGGCTGCCGATGCCACTCATCACGACCCCGGAGTGGATATCGGCGACCCGCGCGACCTCCTGCAAACTCTCCAGGATCTTCTCGCCGCGCCGCAGCCCGACGATCACGATCCCCGCTTCCTTGTCCTCGAAGATTTCCAAATAACCCTCCTCATCGCTCGTTACGCCAAGTATCACAAGTATCAATGGATCGACCTATCAAGCGGTCGTTCGCTGGACCGTGGCGTCGTCGCGCGTCAACACATCCGGCCGGAGCCGGATGCCCAGACCTGGACCTTGTGGTAAATGCATCCGCCCGGCGCGGATGATCGGTTCGCCCTCGACGAGTTCGTGATAATAGCCGAAACGCGGGTCGGAAAAGACGCGCGTCGTCTCCATAATGTAGGCGTTCGGCACGTTCAACAGGACATGCGCCGACGCCCAGATATTGACCGGCCCGGAATGGTCGTGCGGCGCGAGCGGGATCCCGTAGATTTCTGACAGCGTCGCCATCTTCTTCAATTCGGAGATCCCGCCAGTCCAGGTGATGTCGCCGATCATCACGTCGGTGCCGTGCGTCTCGAGGAGCCGCCGCATCTGGTGGCGCGTGTAGAGGCGCTCGCTCCCGGCGATCGGGAAGGGGGATTTCTCGCGCAGATCGGCCCATTCTTCGGCGTTATCCTGCCAGAGCAGATCTTCCAGCCAGTGGATCGGCAGGCCGTCGAGCGCACGGGCGATCGCGATGGCACTGGTGAGATTCCAGAGGCCATGCCCCTCGATCATCACCTCCATCCGCCCATCGAACGCCTTGGCGATCGCCGCGATCCCGGCGATCCCCTCGTTGAGTTGCGCCCTGGTGATCGCCTGCCCGCGACTCTGCCGCGCGTACGGATCGAACTGCGCCCACTTCATGCAGGTGATCCCGTCGGCCAACAACTCCTCCGCCAGCCCGACCGGATCGACGCGCACCCGCTCACCATCGGAGTGCGTACCATAGGTCGAGCAGGTGTTGTAGATGCGGATACTGTCGCGACACGGGCCACCGAGCAATTGATAGATCGGCTGCCCGGTGACCTGGCCCAGGACATCCCAGAGGGCGATATCGAACGCCGAGAGCGCCCGCAACTCCGCGCCGGAATAGCCATGAAATCCGGCGAAATCGAAGATCGTGTTCCACAGCGACTCGATCTGCAACGGATCGTGGCCGATCAGGAAGCGCGCCGCCAGATCGTGAACGGCTGCGGCGGTGCGCGTATCGGCCGTCTGCCCCAGCCCGATCACCCCTTCGTCGGTATGCACACGGACGAAGATGAATGGCGGATGGACCTTGCTCAGATGGATCGTTTCGACGGCGGTGATCTGCACCCAGCCCCCTCTCCCACACTGATCGCGGCGGGACCGACACCCCGTAAGATGGTGGTGCGCCGCGGGACCGGCGCACCATACACCCGAGGTTCCGGGGCGTCAAGCGCCGCTGATCGCGAGATTCGCCTTATACCGCCGTTGGCCGGTAACTCGTCAACCACCACTGGTGCAATTCAGCGCAGAGTTCCGGGGGGATCGGCACCGGCTCGGTGCCGAGCTGCCGGGCGAACAGGCAGGCTCGCGCGCTATCCTCGACCGCCACCGCCGTGGCATAGGCCCGTTTCAGATCATGCCCACAGACGACGAGGCCATGCTGGCCCATCACCGCCGCATTCCCTTGGCCGATCACGCCCAGCATCAGCTCCGCGAACTCGGCGGTGCCGGAACGCATCATCGGCGCGCAGGGAACCTCGCCCCCCGCCGCACAGGCTGCTTCGATCAGCACGATCGGCACCGGGCGCAAGGCGGCGGCGAAGCCGGAGACGTGCGGCGCATGGCAGTGGATGACCGCGCCAACGTCGGGGCGCCGACGATAGAAGAGGGTGTGCAACGGCGTCTCGACCGTCGGCTTCCAACGGCCCTCGACGACCGCACCCTCGCGATCGACGATCACGATGTCGTCGGCGGTCATCGTCGCATAGTCAGCGGCCGATGGCGTGACCGCGATCAGCCCGCTCGCGCGATCGAGCGCGCTCACATTGCCCTGCGCCCCGTGCGCCAGACCATCGTTCGCCATCTGCCGCGCGTAGGCGAAGACCTGTGCGCGCAATTCGGGAAGCCGCATCGCCATCTCCTTCTCGCTCAGCTATTAAAAGGATGCGGTGCATACTATCATGTGGCGGCAGCGGCAAGGGAATCTGGGCACAAGCACGCTACCGTGCTACCGGTGTGTCACCCCTAATACAGGACACGAGGGGCGGACGATTGCAACGCCCGCCCACCACTCAGGCATAAGCCCTGAGGCACCGTAGTCGCCGCAAGCCCGCCGCAACAAATTGGACATACGCCAACCCGCACCTCCGGGGAGTTGAGGGAGGCGCGGTGAAGGTGGACAAACGCCGAGCGGAGAGGGGCGCGCTGCCGCATTGCGGGGCGGGGTGATCCCATTGGCGACGGAGGATACTACTGGCATGGTCACGTCGCTGGGAACCATACTCGCCCTCGATGGCCCCGCACCCCGCCCTGATCCCCTTCGATCCGAATAGGTCGCGCGATGATCATCACGCGGCGCTGCATTGGATCAAGACTGGCCCGCAATGCCACCATTTTCCGACGGCGATCCTGGCGATCTTGGGGACAGCGCGATCATCAGCAAACCGGTAACGTTCGAGGGATTGAGGGGCGTCATGCGCGATCTCGATCGCTACCGAGTCGAGATCGCGGAACCGACTACCGAAGGTGAGGGCAACTGAGCGGCTCGGCTAACCGGCATGCGCCAGTCGTCCCGGCTGGTAAGGGCGTAGCGGAGCGACCGCTCCAGCCGTGGGACAGTCGCTTCATACTTGAGCAGGAAGTCGGTGGCACCCGCGGCCGTTGCCGCCAGGTCGACGCGGCGATCGGCCACCCCGGTCAGCAAGAGCAGCGGTCGGCGACAGCCCAGGGGGGGCGCCTCGCGGATGAGGTCCACACCGTCGCTCGCCCCAAGATGGTACTGGAACAACGCAGCATCGGTGC
>DATCMP010000273.1:0-12110 GCA_036563365.1 Thermomicrobiales bacterium | reverse complement strand
CCACGGCATCGGGGGTAAGGGATGGTGCAACAGCGGCTCGGCGACATCCGCAAGCGTCTCGGCGTCGGTATCCTTTCCAGGGGGCTGTTCGCGATCCTGCTGGCGATCCTGCTCTGGGGCTGGGTGACGACGCAGGATGATCCCGAGATCGAACGCCCATTCACCGCGATTACCCCCACGATCATCAACAAGGCCGACAACCTGGTGATCCTCGACGAGGCCAAGATACCGTCGATCACCGTCACGGTGCGCGGGCCGCGCTCGGAATTGAATCGCCTCACCACCCTGGATATCCCGGTCGAGATCGATCTCGGCGAGATCAAGGCACCGACAAGCGCCAACATCCAGGTCAGCGCGCGCGTCGTCGGGCATCGCGGTGTGCGTGTCACCGGCACGGCCCCCGAGACGGTCGCCATCTCCACCGACCTGCTCGTCTCGAAAACATTCCCCATCGAGATCGAGAAAGGGCAACCGATCCTGCCGTATAGTGTGGGCAATGTCGATCCTAATCCGAAACAGATCGAAGTGCGCGGACCGCAGCGTCAGGTCAGCCAGATTGCCCGCGTCGTCCTGCCGGTCGGCCTCGGTGACCGTCGCGACAACTTCGAGGCGCAGTTCACCCCCGAGGCGCGCGACACGTCCGGCGCGCGGATCAACGGCGTCACTCTGGAACCGGGGAGCGTCGCCGCTACGGTGACGGTCGAGCGGATCGGGCGCACGGTCAGCATCGTCCCCAATATTCAGGGCACCCCCGCCGACGGCTATCGCGTCGGGAACCCCCGGATCAGTCCGCCCTCGATCACCATCGATGGCCCGCCCGACCTCTTGTCCCAGCTCATCGTCATCTCCACCGTGCCGATTGACGTGAGCGGCAAGCGCGAGGCGTTCTCGGTCTACGGCGTGGCGCTAAATCTCCCGGCGGGCACGCGCGTGATCGACCGCAACACGATCAACGTGGAAGTACCGATCGAGGCCGAGTTGCAGCAGCAGCAGATCGGCGGCGTGAAGGTGAACGTCCTGGTCGATCCGGGATACCGGGCAACGGTCACCCCGAGCGAGATCGCCGTGAACCTCAGCGGACCGCGCGAACGGATTCGACAGCTCAGCGCCGGGGAAGTCACGGCGCAGATCGACCTGCGCGGCACCGGACCGGGCAGCTACGAGCGGATGCCGACAATCACCAAACCGGACGAATTGAGCGCCGACCCGGCACCACCGGTGCGCGTGGTGGTCGAACGGATCCCCGCCAGCCCGACGATCGCCCCGACCGCGACACCACGACCGACGCCGACGCCGACGGTGCCACCACCGCCATCCGCGCCCCCCTCCACCGCCCCGAGCGGGTATCGTGAGAATGCGGGATAGCGCGGCACAAACCTCGCTGTCGCGACGACGAGAGGAACGACGACCGCCTCACCGTTTTGGTGAGGCGGTGCGGCAACGGACCAGCAAAAGTTTGCGCGGTGGTAGGTGCCCCACTTAATCGGCGGCGAAATACTCCACCGCCGTCAGGCCCGCGCGCTTATGCGTCGAGAGGCGGCCACCGCGTGGCCCGCGGAAAGTGCCCGAGGTCGGCGCAACATCGCCGTAGTCGCGCCCGACCGCGATGGTGATGTAGTTCAACCCCGGCTCGTTGCCGTGCGTCGGATCGAACGGCCAGGCGACGTACCCCGCGCCGTCGGGGTGTGGCAACAGCACCTCGACCCAGGCGTGGGTGCCGCCTTCGCCGAGCAGATGCCCGGAGACGTAGCGCGCCGGGAGATCGCAGGCGCGGCAAACCGCGAGCATGATGTGCGCCGAGTCCTGGCATACCCCTCGCTTGCCAGCTAATGCCTCGGCCGCGGTCGTCTTAACGCTGGTTATGCCGTGAGCGTAGCTCATCTGCCCATAAACCCAGGTATTGATCAGGCGAGCCAGCGTCAGCTCATCGGTCGCGGCGGCGCGGAGTTCCGCAGCGGCGGCGCGCAGGGCGGCATCCGCGCCAGTCAGCGGCGAAGGTTGACGTAGCGCCGGGGTGGCATACTCGTCGGGCGTCACCGTAGGATGCACCGTCCGCGCCTCGCGCTCGACGACGATCCAGGCGGTAAAATCGATCGCCTGCTCGATCCGCTCGACATGCAGGTCGAGCACGAGATTACCGAAGGGATCGCGGCTTTCGACCGGTGCGACGCCGGGGGCGGAGACTTCCAGCTTGTGGGTCACGAGGCGCTGGCCGCCGTGCAGAGCCGGCGGCACAATCATCAACCGTTGGCGCAGGTCGTAGACCACATCGGGATACTCATAGCGTAGGTGCTGATGGATCAGATAAGCGGTCCAGCGCACCTTACCCCAGTCCATCCCCCGATGGTCCAGGTGATCCGCCGCGCCGAGTGTCCCGATTAACGTATCCAAGTCGTCCCGCTCCACGTTCCCCCCTTGCCATCGAGCGATACCGGTGTACCGACCACAGCGATCCCTTACCGGTCACTCACGACCTCGTCGCAGATCACCGTCATCGACCTGAATGAGGCGGGGCCATAGGTTGTCATCATCGGCACATCGACGGCGTCGCGACCGATCCCGATCGGGATGCGACCGATCAGCGGGCGATTGAAGCGCGCATCGAGGGTCCACCACCGCCCCTCGTCTCCATCCGCCAGGTAGACCTCGAACCAGGCATGGAAATCCATCGTCGGATAGGGCGGGTCGAGGCTGATATCCGGCATATAGCCGAAGACGTACCGGGCCGGGATACTCAGCGCCCGACAAAACGTGATCGCCAGATGCGCGAAATCTCGGCACATCCCCCCTCCCGCGACATATGTTTCGGGAGAACTCGTCAGCGGCGTGCTGTGCAAGCCATAGGTGATGTTCTGATTGATCCAATCACAAACCGCCTGCACGCGCTCCCACCCCGGTGTGGTGGCACCGAAGAGCCGCCACGCGACCGCGCTCAGCGCATCCGAGTGGCAGTAGCGACTCGCCAGGGTATAGAGCAGCACATCGTGCGGCAACTCCTCGACCGGCAGTTGCCGTGCATTCGGGCAGACGGCATCCGGCTCGCCCGAGAGTTCGACGGTCGCGTCATACCGCAGGCTCAGGGTGCCGGACGGCAACAGCAACCGGCGACACCGATTCCCGTAGCTATCTGCATATTCCTGGCCCATGATCGGGGGAGTCGATTCCCACCGTTCCTCGACAACCGCGTGCCGCGCTCCGGGATGTGGGGCAACCATCATGATCGCCGGAACGTCACCCGCCGCCTCATAACCGAAATCGCACCCAACCCGCAGCCGCATCTTTTTTCCCCGTTCTTCGTCTGTCGCCCGACGAGGTCGTCACCGCACCGGAGCGGAGCGACAGCCCAATACACTATGGCACCCGCCCTGCCGTGGCCGCTACTGCTGCTGTTGCTGCGGCTGCTGACGGGGGACCTCCTCGGAGTCCTGCTGGTACCGCATCCCCATCCCCGGACCGATGCGACCGGTACCCATCGTCTGCGTCATCGTACCGAGGGTCTGCGTCATCGCCCCGAGGCGTTGCATCTGCGCCGCCGCCCCGAGGGTCTGATATTGGATAAGCCGCTTGCGGCCCCAGGCGTCGCCGGTCGGATGGGCGATCGCCACCCCTTGCGCCTCATCGAGCGTTTCGCCGCGTACACTCACCACGAGACTCGCCTCGCCGCCGCCCCGGTAGGTGCCGCGCAGCGGCGAGACATCGGCGTAATCGCGACCGATGGCGACCTGCACATGCCTGCCGGTACAGAGCGCACCACTCGTCGGATCGAAGCCGAGCCACCCATACGGTGGCACGAACGCCTCGGTCCAGGCATGTGAGGCGCTGCTCTCGGTCACGCTGCCCAGATAGCCGCTGACGTAGCGCGCGGGGAGGCCAATATGGCGGCAGAGCGAGATCAAGAGGTGGGCGTAATCCTGGCAGACCCCGCTCCCCCCGGCGATCAATTCCGCCACCGTCGTGCGTACATTCGTCGCTCCGACCTGATAGCTGAAATGGCTGCGGATATAGGCTCCGGCCCGCGCCAAAAAGGCATAGACGCTCATCTCGGGGTCGTCGGCGACGAGTGCCCGCGCGATGTCGCCCGACGCCTGCTCCAGCGCGACGTAGCTGCTCGCGTTGAGGAACTCGGCCCATTCGTCGGCGATCTGCTTATCCCCGGTCACGGCGGCCAGCGCCGGGGAGCGATCGGGATTCTCGTCGGTCGGGCCGCTCAGCGGCTGTCCCGCACCGACGAAGGTGACGACATCGCTCGTCGCCTCGATCGTCAGGTGATCGTGCAGATACGGCACGCCGAAGTCATGCACCCCATTGCCGTAATAATCTTTGAACGAGATGATCGTCGCGGGCGGATCGATCGAGAGGTCGAAGCTCAGGCACGTTTGCGTATCGGTCGAGCCCGGTTGCAAGCGAACCTCGTTAAAACTCTCATACACCGGGCTGGCATATTGATACGCGGTACGATGAGTAATCCGATAGCGCATAGTTCCTCTGATGAGTAGTCAGTAATCAGTGGCCAGTAGCCAGTTACTCATTGCAACGCGGTGCTTGCCATGAAGCACTGTCTCGCAACAAACCCACTGGCTACTGGCCACTGACTACTGACTACTGACTACGCTCATACAACAACCTCTTCGGCACGCAACACGCGACCGGCAAAGTATTGTGCCTGGATGAACTCGCCGATCTGGTAGCACTGGCGTTCCAGATCGAGCAGATAGGACTGGAGATCGGGCACGAAGAGTTCATCCACACGCTGATAGGCGAGCGTCCCCTTCAGGCGGCCAACGGCCCGCTCCGCCTCGCTCGGGCGCCCGAGCATGAAGTCGGGTACGCCGCCATCGCCGGACATATCGGAGACATGCGCCGCGATATGCGTCAGTGCGGCATCGACCTCACCGATCGCGAAGCGGATGGAGCGCGGGAAGACCGGCGACAGCGTCAGCATCTCGATCACGGCGCGGGGTCGTACCGCGCTGCGATAGAGCTTGTTATACGCCTCGTAGGCCGAGAGCGAGCGCAGCACGGCGAGCCACTGGTGCCAGTCGCGCGGCACCTCATCGGTGGCGGCCAGCTCCGCCGCCTCGGCCAGCGACGAATCGGTCACCAGCATATGATATTTTACGTCAAGCGCCCGCGCGGTCTTCTCCGCCCGTTCGAGGAATTTACCCGCCTGCAAAAAATACCAGCCCTCTTCGCGCGGCATCGTGCTATCGGTGATTCCCTGGAAGAGGTGGCTGTACTCGATCACCCAGCGATAGAAATTGTGCGCGTTCTCGGGACCTTCGGGCGTTACCCCTTCTGCCTGGCGCTGCTGGAGATCCAGGTAGAAGCGGTTGATAACTTCCCACATCTCGCTGGCGAGTTGGTGGCGCATCGTTCGCGCATTCTCGCGCGCCCGCGAGACGCAGGAAACGATCGAGTGCGGATTGTCGACAGCGAACGTCAGATACAACGGCACCGTCTGCTCGTTCGCCTCGCTATGCGCCAGGAAGAACCGATCGGCATCACCGACGATCCGCACGAGCGCTTCCCAGTGCCGCCCGCGACGGGCCTGGGCACTCTCGGACGCCCCCATCTCCAGCGTATGGTGGAAATTCACATCGGTGATCCGCGCGGTGTCCTCCGCCCGCTCGATATACCGCCCGATCCAATAGAGCGATTCGGCGATCCGGCTAAGCATGGTGACCCGCCGTAGAATGTGAGGATGGGGTGACAACACCGGCACGATCCACCGCAGGGAGGCTTCGCAGCGGCGGGCGAATGCACCGGGAGGTGTAGATCCGGTCACCGTTCATCGCAACACCCATGTGTCCTTACTCCCCCCACCTTGTGAACTGTTCACCACCAGCGAGCCGCGACGCAACGCCACGCGCGTCAAGCCGCCCGGCAAAACATGGATATCCTTGGCCCCGCTGAGGATATAGGGTCGCAGATCGATGTGCCGCCCTTCCAGGCGACCGCCATCACCCTCCGCATCGGGGACGAATGAAGGCGAGCGCGAGATCGGCACCACCGGTTGGGCGATGTAGCCGCGCGGATCGGCGATAACCCGTCGCCGGAACTCCGCGATCTCCGCCTCGCTCGCGCGGGGGCCGATCAGCATCCCATAACCGCCGCTCTCGTTCGCCGCCTTGACGACGAGTTCGCCGAGATGGTCGAGGATATATTCTTGCTGCTCGGGATCGGTCGGCAGATAGGTCGGCACATTGCCGAGGATCGGTTCCTCGCCGAGATAATACCGGATGATCGCCGGGACGTAGTGGTAGACGACCTTATCGTCGGCCACGCCGGTCCCGATCGCATTAGCGAGCGCGACATTGCCCGCCCGCACCGCGCCGAGCAGCCCGGCCACGCCGAGGATACTATCGGGTCGGAAGGCGAGCGGATCGAGAAACTCGTCATCCACGCGCCGATAGATGACATCGACCGGCTGCCGACCGCGCGTCGTGCGGAGATAGACGCGATTATCGATCACGAAGAGGTCGCGCCCTTCGACCAGTTCGATCCCCATCTGTTGCGCCAGGAAGGCGTGCTCGAAGTAGGCCGAATTGTAGATCCCCGGCGTCAGCAGGACGACCGTCGGGCCACCGCGACCGGCGTGACGCGGCGATAGGCTTCGCAGGTTCTCGACGAGTTGGCCGCAGTAGTGATCGACCGGGCGCACCCCGAGATCCGCGAACCAATCGGGGAAGACGCGCGTCATCGACGTGCGGTTGGCGAGGACGTAGGAGACGCCGCTCGGTGAGCGCAGGTTGTCTTCCAGGACCAGATACCGCCCGTCGCGATCGCGCACGAGGTCGCTGCCGACGATGTGGACATACTGATCGTGCGGCACATCGATCCCCACCACCTCGCGGCGGAAATGGCGTGCCATGACGATCAACTGGCGCGGCACGACGCGCTCTTTAAGAATTAATTGGTCATGGTAGATGTCGTGGATGAACATATTGAGCGCGCGGATCCGCTGCTTCAAGCCCGACTCGATCTGCTGCCACTCATCGGCCGGGATCAGGCGCGGGATGAGATCGAACGGGAAGATCCGCTCGGTCCCCTGCGCCTCGTCGGAATAGACGGTGAAGGTAATCCCCTGATGCAAGAACGAGCGATTCGCAAGGTCGCTAGCGCGTCGGAGCGCCCCGGCATCGAGTTCCATCAGCCGTTCGTAAAGCGCCCGATAGTGCGGGCGCGGCACGACGGTATTGTCCGGCAAGGTCGCAAACATCTCGTCGTAGTAGCTTCTGGTCGAATAGTCCGCGATCAGCGTACCGCTCGGCACCGTGCTCATCACCCTACCCCGCTGCACGTCGGCGCATCGCGCGCCCGCCGATGCCGCTGCCGCGCTCCCCACACGGCTTCCCGGCGACTTTTTTCGGGCTGCTGGATACCGTGTCTATCGTAGCCGCTGACGAACACAAGAGGCAAGGGGTACGCGCACAACACCATAAGTCGCAACTATGCGCGAAGCACAACTCGCGCCGCAGGCGAGGGCCTTGCCCGCCGATCGGTCCGCACGTCGGTAACAAATCAATGGTTCAGCGATTGCTACAGGCGGATAACCGACCGAGATCCGGCCAACCATAGGCCACTTCCGGCACCGGGATATCCCGCAACAGCGTATCGCGCTCGCGCACGAGTTGGCCGCCCAACGCTTCATAAAAGCGCCGCGCGACGACATTTTCGGCCAAGGCCCAGAGGATCAACGACTGGTGTCCCTGACGCTGCAAGTTCGCGGCGACGGTAGCCACCAACTGTCGGCCAAACCCACGCCGCTGATATGTTGGCGACAGATAGAGGCCCAGGAGTTCCGCTCGATAGCACGGATCGCCCGACTCCTCGGGGCCGCCCCACGCGCAGCCAACGATCGCGGCGGCATCTTCTACGACGAAGGCGCAGCGCTGCTCAGGCGGAACGGACAACAGCCTCCCCCAGAGCCGTTCGCGGTCGGCACGCAACGAGGAACGGAGCACGATCGGCGGCAGGATCTCGGCATACGCCGCGCGCCAGCAAGCGTCATGCACCTGCGCGATCATTGCCGCTTCGACCCTTTCCGCCGCCCGAATTTGCACCAACGCGTTTCCGCTCCTGCACCGCGACTACACGCGGTGCTGTTATCACCACGGCGACAGGGCCATTGTGACAGATCGGCAGTTGCAATACCTCCGCAGACTCGGTGAAGATCGCCATCAGCGGAGCCGAGAGCGGACGGAAAGGTCGAAACCATGCATGACTCACCCTACGACGGGATCATAGGCGCGTGGCAAGTCGGGACACCGCAACAGATCGTGCGCCCCGGCAATGGCACGGTCAACATGATCGTCAAGATCACGATCGATGGGCGAGAATATTTCCTGCGTGCCTATCGCCACCCCGATCGCGCGCCGCGCGAACATGCCGTCATCGCCCACGCCCGCGCCCATGACTTTCCCGCCGTCGCTCCGTTGCCACTCCCCGATGGCACGACACTACTCGACCGAGACGGCCAGCGTTACGCGCTCTTCCCAGGGGCGACCGGTCGGCAATATGCGCGCGATGCGTTGACGACGACCACAATTGCGGCGATGGGGGGGAATCTCGCCGCGCTGCATCTTGCCTTGCACGACTACCCCCACGCACAGGCCCGCCGTGTCGCGGTCGAGCACGATCGCGACGCCACACTCGCCACGATCACCCACTTGGAGCAGGTCATCCGACGACGCGACGGCACCGATCCCCGCGATCGACTCGCGCTCGCACGTCTCGACAGTCGTCGTATCTGGTTAGAACAGCACGACACCGGCCCGAGGATCGACCCTACGATCTTCAACGAACAGCTGATTCATGGCGATTACCAGGAGACGAACCTCTTTTTCGGCGATGATCAGGTCTGTGCCGTGATCGATTGGGATCAGACCTATCTGGCTTCGCGCGCCTGGGAGATCATGCGCGTCCTCGACTTCGTCTATGCGTTCCGCCCTGAACCGTGCGCCCTCTTTCTCACGGCATATCGCGCAACGCAACAACTCACCCTCGAAGAACTCGATCGTGCGGCGATGACCTATAGCCATAAACAAGCACACAATCTCTGGGTATACGAAGCCTATTACCTTGAGGACAATGAGCGCGTCGGCCAGTTCATCACGCCGGGCGGCTTCATCCCACCTGCAGAGCGTTGGGCACAATTGCGCCCGCACCTCATACACTAGGCGAACGGTCGATCCCCTGCTCCATTAGTACTAACTTTTTCCAGGAAATGCACATATCTGACAACTTGCCCCGTACAATGGCGTTATTGCTCTGAGCGCTGTATCATGACCCGCATCATTACCGCATACGCTCACCGAGCCGCCAAATCACGGTGAGGCAAGAACAATGGATGATTCGATCGCCCGCCTATTCGGGCAGGGACTGACCCGCCGCCAAATGCTCCGCTATGGGGGCTACGGCCTCGCGGCATTGCCGCTGTTCGCGCTTGCCCAACGTTTGCAACAGAACACGCCACTCGACGTCGAGGCCGCCTCGGCAAGCGACGAGAACGGTGTGACCCGTGCCGGCGAGTGGGCCTACGACGAGGCGGTCCGGGCCTTCGACACGAGCCCGTGGGTGGAGTTCCGCGCGCCGCACGAGTTCAGCGCCCTCGGCGCGCACTGGTCGGCCACGAGCGACGCCGCCGTCCATCTCGCGATCAGCGTCAGCGCCGACGGGGCGACCTGGAGTGGGTGGCAGACCTTGCATCCCAGCGGGCATGGGCCGGTCGCGGCGCAGACGGCCGGTCGCCCCGACCGCCGCTTCGCCGAACTGGCGCTGATCGCGCCGAGTCGTGCCGTACGCTGCCGCACGATCACCGCGGAGGGGCACGACATGCTCCCGCCGAACGACCTGCGTCTCGTGTACATCGACGCCAGCGCGGGACCAGCCGCGCCCGTAGCAACCCCGCTTGTCAGCGCCTTCGCCGCGACCGAGCCGAAGATCGTGTCGCGCGCCGGATGGGGCTGCGATGAGAAGCTGCGACTCGACAAGGCGGGCAAAGAGATCTGGGAACGTGAGTATTACACGGTCGAGAAGGTGATTATCCACCACACCGACTCACCGAACGAGCAAGACCCGCTCGCGGCGATCCGGGCGATCTACTACTACCACACGGTAACCCAGGGATGGGGCGACATCGGCTACAACTTCCTGATCGACCGCAACGGCACGATCTACGAGGGCCGCTTTGGCGGGGCAAACGTCGTCGGGGGCCACGCCCTGGACTACAACTATGGCAGCGTAGGGATCGGACTGATCGGCGACTTCACGCCCGCGACCGCCCCATCGCCGACGCCATCCCCCCGCCCCGGCACGCCGACCGCCTCGGCCAAACCATCGCCGACGCCGACGCCACGGGCGACGGTGGCACCGTACGCCAGTCAGGCGATGGAGGCGGCGCTGATCGGGCTCGTCGCCTATACCGGGCGCTTCCTCGATCCGCAGGGGAAATATTTCTTCGTCGATAAGTTGATCCCAAATATCGTTGGACACCGCGATGTCCTCAGCACCTCGTGTCCGGGCGACAACTTTTACGGTCGCCTCGCCGCGGTGCGTAGCGGCGCGGCCAATATCCTCGGTGCCCCACCGACGATGGACCTGACGATCACCGATATCAAAGGCGGCGGCACCGTCACTTCCAAGACGCCGTACACCGTGACCGTGACTGTCAAGAATACCGGCACCGCGGTGATCCCTTCGACGTTCGATAAGGGCTTAACCTACACCGAAGGGGAGAACTACAACACGAAGAAAGCGCCGCAGGTATTGGGGCGCTTTCGGATCGTTGCCGACATCGAGGGCAGCCCGACGGCGAGCAAGCCAGGCAATGAGCCGTATCGTTGGGGCTTCGGCAAGTCGCTCAATCCGGGCGACACGGTCGAGGTGCCCTGCAAGATCAGCTTCACCACGGCGGGCGCGCGCAAACTCAAATTCGGCCTAGTCCAGGAGAAGACCGGATACTGGATGCAAGGGCTCGACGGCCCGACCGTGCGCGTGACCGGCAATCCGGTCGAGCCGGTCGCGAAGCCGGCGACGTTGAACGGAGATTTGCAGTATTTCGCCGAGACCGGCCACACGCTCGGTGGCACAACGCTGCGCTACTGGACGAAATTCGGCGGCCTCGCGCAGTTCGGCTACCCGCTCACGGAAGAGTTCACGGAGGTGAGCGAGTCGAACAACAAAGAGTACACCGTGCAGTATTTCGAGCGCGCCCGCTTCGAGCTCCACCCGGAGAACGCCGGGACCGATTATGAGGTGTTGCTCGGGTTGCTCGGTCGCCTCTATCACGCCGTCGACAAGCCCGCCGCACAGATCAGCGGGCAACGCTATTTCCCGGAGACGGGGCATAACCTCGGCGGCACCTTCCGCGCCTACTGGGAGCAATATGGCGGGCTCTTCATCTACGGGTTGCCGCTCACCGAAGAATTTCCCGAGAAGAGCTCGATCGACGGCAAAACCTACACGGTCCAGTATTTCGAGCGCGCCCGCTTCGAGTTCCACCCGGAGAACACCGGCAAGTCACAAGTGCTGCTCGGTCTCCTCGGTCGCCAGATTCTGAAGGATCGCGGCTGGATCAAATAGTCGGCGAGTAGCCGGGAGTCGGTAGTCGGTTGGGGAGGGGCGGACGCAGTACCCATCCTCAATTGTTACGAGAAAATACAGGAGGAGGGCCGCAGGCAAAATGCCTGCGGCCCTCCTCCTGTCTCACCGACTACTGGCTACTGCCTGCCGACTACCCGTCCCCTACCGCGTCTCGCGGTGCAGCCGGTGGTTCCGACAACGCGGGCAGAACTTGCGGAGTTCGAGGCGGCTGGGATCGTTGCGGCGGTTCTTCTCGCTCGTGTAATTACGCTCGCGGCACTCGGTGCATTCGAGCGTGATCACGATGCGATCGGCCTTGCCCTTCTTGGCCATCGGGATCTCCCCCCTTCACAACTGAGCGGCACGGCCCTGGCACATGTGGATGCGCCAGGGCCGACCAATCTATGCCGACGCCGGATGCGTCGGTCGAGAGTCAAAGACTACTGGGTGATCTCGGTGACGACGCCGGCGCCGACGGTGCGGCCGCCCTCGCGGATGGCGAAGCGCAGCCCCGCCTCGACCGCCAC
>DATCMP010000272.1:0-9005 GCA_036563365.1 Thermomicrobiales bacterium | reverse complement strand
CAAGAAGCTATCGGATTATTGGCCCCTGACTACCGGCTCTGCGCCCCCCTCTCCTCGCCCTTCCCGAACGCCAATTTGCTATAATTGACGTAACGAACATAAGGAGTGTGCGGCGTGGTGACGAGGCTTTCGGAGCGGATTTATCGCACGGAGGGGATCATCCTGCGGCAGATGGAGTTGGGCGAGGCCGATCGGATCCTCACCCTCTACACGCCGCAGTATGGGAAGTTGCGCGCGATGGCGAAGGGGATCCGGCGACCGGCGAGCAAGCTCCGCGGGCACCTGGAATTGTTCACGCGCACGAAGCTGATGCTGGCGCGCGGTCGCAACCTCGACGTGATCACCGGGGCGGAGACGATCGAGCCGTTTCGCGGCCTGCGTTCCGAGGATCAGGCGGCGCTCGATCTGGTCGGCGGGGCGTACCGGATCGCGGAGCGACTGGACCGGCTGACCGAGGACGGGATCGAGAACCGGGCGGTCTGGGATCTGCTGGTTGCGGCGATGGGGGCGCTCTCCGATGGGGTGCCGCCACGGATGATCATGCTGCATTTCGATCTGCGGCTGCTCGGTTATCTCGGCTATCAGCCGAACCTCGATACGTGCGCCGGGTGCGGGAACCCGCTGGAGCCGATCGAGAACCGTTATAGCTTCGAGCTAGGTGGCGTCCTCTGCCCGGACTGTCGGGGCGACGACCCCGCCGCCGAACCGCTCTCCGTGAACGCCCTGAAACTGCTGCGGCTGATGGCGCGGCAGGATGCGCGGGTCGTGGCCCGGCTGCGACTCCCGGACGGCCTGCTAGAAGAGTTGGAAGGGCTGCTCAACCGCTCGGTGCGGCTGACTACCGACCGCGACTTTGCGGCACCGGCGGTCTTGAGGAGTCTGCGTGATGAGTAGTGGGCGAGTGGGCGAGTGGGCCAGAAGGGAACGGAGAACGCCGTAGCTTGTGGCTTTCTCGCGTACCCACTCGCCCACTCCGCCCACTGCATAACGGAGCCTTTGTGGCCGCGGAGTTCGTACCGGTGTCGTTCGAGGAGGTCGCGGGGGAGGTGCGGGGGCACCTGGCGGCGCTGCCGACGGCGATCGATTCGTACCTGGAAGATCATATCCTGGCGTCGCGGCACTACCGAATCATCGTGGGTGGCGAGGCGGCAGGGTTCGCGGCGATCCACGGCGAGAGCCTGATCACGCAGTTCGCGCTCGTAGCGCGGTATCGACAGCGGGGTCAGCCGCTTTACGCACGCCTGCGGCACCTGGAGCAGGTGCAGGCGGCGCTCGTGCCGACAGCCGATCAGTTCTATCTGGCGCATGCGCTCGATGACTACCGGCAATTGGCCAAGCAGGCGTATTTCTTCGCCGCTGGTCCCGCGCCGGTAATTGCGCCGGGGCAATGGTCGTTGCGCCCCGCAACGATTGATGACGTCGCATTCATCCGGCAGGAAAGCGGCGACTTCTTCTCGCCGATCGAGGGGCACATCACCCTCGGAGAACTGTATGTGACGCTGCGGGATGGCACGCCGGTCGGCTTCGGGCTGACGGACATCAGCACCCTCTACCCCGACGTGGCGAGTATCGGGATGTACACGATCGAGCGCTTCCGACAGCAAGGCGTGGGGGCGGCGACGCTCGGCTTGCTACGCGGAGAGTGCCAACGGCGCGGGCTGCGCGCCGTGGCCGGGTGCTGGTATTACAACCACCGCTCGAAGCGCACCCTGGAGCGCGGGGGGATGCATTCACCGACGCGGCTGCTGAAAATCTCGTATTAGGCGCTTTTCGCGCCGTTGATCCCTATCAGCTTGCCTGGGGCGGGCTTCCTGCCCCTGGCGACCGACGTGCTGACCTTCCCCTCCATCTCCACATCACGATCATCCTCGGGGCCTTCCCGCTCGACTAGGCGATCGACGACTGCCCCTTCGCCGCCTCCGGACGCGGCTGACTTGCGATCGGACTGGCGATGCAGGCCGGTGCGGCGTTTCCCGATCCGTCGCGCGGCGAGTTGCTCGCGGCCCGATCCGGCGACACCACGAACACGCAAAGAGCGGGGGCGGGCCAATTGGCCCGCCCCACGCTGACCTTTTCACGGGCTGCGGCGCGACGATGCAGCAGGGCCATGCGGCCTTCCGCCGCATGTGGCGAGCAACTTGGCGGTCGCCGCATCAATACCGAACGACACGCCCGTGACGAGGGCGACGTTGCCTGCGATCCCTATCAGTCGGTGCTCCTATGCCTTTCGTCGGTCGCACACGGCAAACTCACACCGCACCTCAATGGGGGGAGGCCGAGCGACAAGCGCTCTGGAGTTCGTTGCTTCACCACGCCGCACCTCAGCCTGCGGGCCGCTGCGTGTGCCAGTCGGTGCGGGCCTGATAGGCCCGCGCGACCGCGAGGATCGCGTTCTCCGCACCGGCGCGACCGAGGATTTGCAAGCCGGTCGGCAGGCCGCGCTCGCCGAAGCCGTTCGGCACGCTGATCGCCGGTGCGCCGATGATATTCCCCACTTGCGTCAGGATATGGCGACGGTCGCGCGGGAAATAATCGCTGAACCGCACGTCGAGCGGCGAGGCGACGACGGTCGTCGCCGGGGCCAGGATGCCATCGTAACGCGCGAGGAGATCGTCCCAGGCGTGGCGGATCGCGCGACGGATCCGGAGCGCGGTGACGTAATCTTTGGCGGGCATGAAACGCCAGCCGTAACCGCCGACCCGATCTTCCGGCGCGGTCAGTTCGGCGGCCTTGCCGCTGGCGATGAAGTCATCGAACGCGCTCATCATCTCGCCGTCCATGATCGCGTTAACGACCGGGCCATACGGGAAGTCGGGCAGCGCGATCTCCTCGATCGTCGCCACCGCGCCGAGCGCATCGAGCGCCGCCCGGAAGTTCGCGCCGACCTCGCCCTGCACATTCTCGGTCGCGCCCTCCAATACCGCGAGGCGGAAACCCGCGCCGCGCTCCCGCCCGGGCGTGTAGCGATAGGTCGCGGTGAGACTCGTCTCATCGGCGGGGTCGTAGCCCGCGATAGCGTCGAGGACGACGCCGCAATCATCGGCGGTGCGGCACATCGGGCCAAGTTTGTCGAGGGTCCAGCTCAACGCCATCGCACCGTGGCGGCTGACGCGCCCGTAGGTGGGGCGCAGCCCGGAGACGCCGCAGAATGACGAGGGGGTCAGGATCGAGCCAACCGTCTCGGAGCCGATCGCGAACGGCACCGCGCCCGCGCCGACCGCCGAGCCCGACCCGCTCGATGAGCCTCCGCTCCAGGCGTCGGGGTTCCAGGGATTGCGACCCGGCCCGGTGAAGGCGGCATTCGGCTGGTCGTAGCCCATCCCACCGGCCAGTTCCACCATCGCCAGCTTCCCGACGAGGATCGCCCCCGCCGCGCGTAACCGTTCGATGACCGTGGCGTCGTGGGCGAATTGCTGGTCGCGCAGCGGGGCCGCGCCCCAGGAGGTCGGGTAGGGCGGCGCGGTGGCGCAGAGGTCTTTCGCGCCGTAGGGGATGCCGTGCAACGGCCCGCGATCCCGGCCCGCCGCCAGCTCGCGCTCGGCCACCAGCGCTTCGGTGAGCGCTCGTTCGCGCGTCAGCGTCGCAACGGCGTTCAGCCCGCGTCCCACCGTATCGAGACGGTCGAGGAACAACTCGGTCAGCGCGGTCGGTGTGGTCTCGCCCGCGCGCAGCATCCGCCCCAGTTCGCGGATCGAGGCGAAAGCGAGGTGGTTGGTATCGGCAGCCATCGCTCAGCCCTCCCGACGCGCGGTGAAGGTGAAATCGGGCTCCTGATCATTCGTCAGCGCGTATGCCGACAACGCCCGCGAATTCGCCACGATCCGCTCGATCTGGCGACGCACATTCGCCCGCCCTTCGTCATCCAGCCGGTCACCAAACTCGGCCTCGGTCGCCGCCAGCAAACCCTCAACCGTCAGATCGGTCGGTTGTGTGTCAGCCCGCGTATCGGCCATTGTATCCTCCTGTTGTTGAGCTTGCGTCAGGTCAAACGGGCGAAGCGGAACCAGCATCTTCGCGGTGAAGCGGCAACGCTGCGCCCATACAGCTTAACAGGGGTAGCTCAGCACGTAAACATACTTACGGCACGCCGCCTGCCGCCGATAAGGCAATCGCGTATCCGGGCTATAATGCGCGGAGAAGCCTCGCCATTGGGTGGCAAGGCAAGGGGCCACAAGGATAAAGGAGTGGGTGATGACCGCGACAGCGACCAAGACCTACCAACTGTACATCGATGGCCTGTGGACCGATGCGGCGAGCGGCAAGACCTTCGCCGTGACGAATCCGGCGACCGGCGAGGAGATCGCCACCGTGGCCGATGCGGGCGCGGCCGAGGCCGAGGCCGCCGTTAAGGCAGCTCACGAGGCGTTCCCCGCCTGGTCGAAGCGCCCAGCCGATGAGCGCGCCGAATTGCTCCACGCGGCGTTCGAGATCCTTAAGAGCCGGATCGAGGAACACGCGCGGATACTTACGCTGGAGAACGGCAAGCCTCTGGCCGAGTCGAAGGGCGAGGCGACGATCGGCGCGGGGTTCGTCCGCTGGAATGCCGAAGAGGCGCGACGCACCTACGGCGAGGTCGTGCCGAGCCCGGCGGCGAACAAGCGTGTCCTGACCTATCGCCAGCCGGTCGGCGTGGTGGCCGCGATCACCCCCTGGAACTTCCCCTACTCGATGATCACTCGCAAGATCGCCCCGGCGCTCGCCGCAGGTTGCACCGTAGTCCTGCGCCCCTCGTCGGCGACACCGCTGGTGGCGATCGAGATTATCCGCGCGTTCGATGAGGCGGGCTTCCCCGCTGGCGTCGTCAACATCGTCACCAGCAAGTCGGCGGGCGAAGTGAGCAAGGTGCTGGCGGAGAGCAAGCTGGTCCGCAAGATCACCTTCACCGGCAGCACCGAGGTTGGCAAGCAACTGATGGCACAGGCGGCGGGGACGGTTAAGAAGGTCTCGCTCGAACTCGGCGGCCACGCCCCAATGCTGATCTTCGATGACGCCGACATCGAGGCTGCGGCGCAGGGAGCGATTATGTCACGCTTCCGTAATGCGGGGCAGACCTGTATCTGCACCAATCGCCTCTACGTGCAGCGCCCGCTGCTGGAGAAATTCTCGCAACGTGTTGCGGAAATTGCTCAAGGCTTGAAGGTCGGTAACGGGCTCGACGCGGAGACGAAGATCGGGCCGATGATCGATGAGCGCGGTTTCACCAAGGTCGAGGAGCAGGTCAAGGATGCGGTCGCGGGCGGGGCATCGGTCCTGGCGGGTGGCAAGCCCGCGAGCCTCGCGGACGGTCTGAAGGGCTACTTCTACGAGCCGACGATCCTCGCCAACGTCGCGCCGGATGCCAAGATCCTGCATGATGAGACGTTCGGCCCTGCCCTGCCGATCGTCCCGTTTGATACCGAGGAGGAAGGGATTCGCCTGGCGAATGATACCCCATTCGGCCTGGCGGCTTACCTCTTCACGCGCGACATCGGGCGCGCGTTTCGTGTCTCCGAGGGCTTGGAGTACGGGATCGTCGGGATCAACGACCCGGTCCCGACCGCGCCGCAGATCCCCTTCGGTGGCTTCAAGGAGAGCGGCCTGGGCCGCGAGAATGGCAGCATGGGGATCGACGAGTTCATGGAAGTCAAGGCGGTCACGATCGTTTTGTAGGGTGGATTTGACCTCTCCCCCGGCCCCTCCCCGACGCGGGGAGGGGTGTCTTGTTTAAAGGCTGTGGTGCTTGGCGAGCGTGGTGGCTAGTGGAGGTTCGAGGCTCCTTGCGCCCCTCGCAGCCACCCGCTACAGTTAACCAGCGCATAGTGAAACAGCGTTGAATGTTTGATGTGGTATTTCAGCGGCGCTTCGTATAGCCGAGGAAAAAGGATACCCGGATGGCGGTACAGTTGACGATTCCTTATGAGACGCTGATAGCGCTGGTGGAACAGTTACCACCTGACGAACAGCGTGATCTGCTGCAGCGGATCCAAGAGCGTGCGGAGCAACGACCGCTGTCCGATGAGGAATGGCAGACGGCCTTTCAATCGCTGATGATCGATCGCCCCCTCGTTGGCGCGATCCCTCTACGCCGCTCCGACTGGTACGATGACGACGGCCGGTAACACCTTCCTCGACACGAATATCTTGCTGCGAGCGACGCTCCCAATCATGCCACTGCATCGGGAAGCGGTGAGCCTTGTCACCACCCAGCGCACAGTGGGAGCCAGACTATGGATCAGCCGTCAGATCATCCGCGAATATATCGCCGTGGTTACCCGCCCGCAGACCTTCCTCACCCCTTTATCGATGGGCGAAGTTACCGCACAAATTCAGATATTCGAGCGACTTTTCATCATTGCTGACGACACTGCTGAGGTCACCGCGCATCTACTGGCGCTCTTACAAGAGCATCCGACGGGCGGTAAGCAAGTTCACGATGCTAATGTCGTCGCTACAATGCTCGCCTTCGGCATCTCAACGCTACTCACCCAGAATGTTGACGACATGCGCCGCTTCTCCGGGAAGATCGTCATCATCCCGCTCCACGCTGCACCTTCCTGAGCACCCGGCGTGCATCATGCGGCCAGTCGCTCATTCATCTTCCCTGGTTCTACAGTATAAGACCGGTATCCGATTACACTACTAGCACTCGCCGCATACCCTGACTTCCCCGCCTTGCGCCCCTCGCAGCCACCCGCTACAGTTAGTGGCGCTGAACGTACTCCCATGCGCGATACTTTCACCCCCGGAGCGCAACGATGAATGTGCTAGCGGTCAATGAGTTGACCGAATATCTGGTCGAACTCTTCGACAGCGACCCGGTCCTGACCGATCTCTGGATCCAGGGGGAGGTCTCGAACTTCACGCGCTCGGCGGCGGGGCATTGTTATTTCACGCTGAAAGACAGCGAGAGCCAGTTACGCTGTGTCTTCTTCAAACAGGACGCCCGCTGGTCGTCGTTCGTCCCGGCGAGCGGCGACGCCATCCAGGCGCATGGGCGCGTGACCCTCTACGAGCCGCGCGGGGAATATCAGTTGCGCGTCGATCTGGTCCAACCGGCCGGGGTAGGCACGCTGCAACTGGCGTTCGAGGAACTGCGCGCCCGCCTGGAGCGCGAGGGATTGTTCGAGCCGAGTCGCAAGCGCCCATTGCCCGCGATGCCGCGCACGATCGGCGTCGTCACCTCGGCAACCGGGGCGGTCTGGCACGACATCCAGACGGTGATCGCCCGCCGTTTCCCGCTGGCCGAGTTGGTCCTCGCGCCATCGCCGGTGCAGGGCGACAAGGCACCAGCGGGGATCGTCGCCGGGATCGAGGCGCTGTGCGCCGACGAACGGGTGGAGGTGCTGATCGTCGGGCGCGGCGGGGGTTCGGCGGAAGATCTCTGGGCGTTCAACGACGAGCGGGTGGCGCGGGCGATCTTCGCGGCGCGCGTGCCGGTGGTCAGCGGCGTCGGCCACGAGACCGACGTGACGATCGCCGATTTCGTCGCCGATCTCCGCGCACCCACGCCATCAGCCGCCGCCGAACTTTGCGTGCCGGACTGCCGCGAGTTGCTCGGCGAGGTCGCGGCGGCGCGCGAGCAATTACGCACGCTGATGGCCGAGCGGCTCAGCGACGCGGGGGTCGCGATCGGTCGTGCGCGCCATGAGCTCCAGCGCGCCTCCCCGCAGCGGGCCATCGCGGCGAATCGCGAAAGGTTGACCACGCTGACCCACAGCGCGGGGCAATCGCTGCGGCATAACCAGACGTTGCAACAGCAGCGGATCGTGGCGTTGGAACGCCAGCTGATGGCGCTGAATCCACGCGCTACGCTGGCACGCGGCTACGCGATCGTGGAAGACGCGCATACCGGTGGTCTGCTCACGACGATCGACGACGCCCTGCCCGGTCGTGGGCTGCGGATCACGGTCAACGATGGCACGTTCGACGCGACCGTGCCGGACCCGGTTTGGTGAAGCGCGCAGCACCGGCGGTAGCGGGACAAAGACACGCGAAGGGCGCAGAGAGAGGGTGGCGACCGATGGCCGATCTCGTACCTGGTCAGGATTTGAGCTTCGAGGATGCGCTGGCGCAACTGGAACTGCTCGTGGCACGGATGGAGGAAGGCGGGCTCTCGCTGAGCGAGGCGGTCGCCGGTTACGAGCGCGGCATGGGTCTTGCAGCCTATTGCACCGATCTGCTCGATAGCGCAGAGCTCCACATTCGCGAGATCGACACCGCCGCAGAAACCACAGCCGCAGCGGATCGCGATTTCGACCTGGAAGCAGAGATCACCCTGCTGTTGCTCGAAGAGGAGAAGTAGTCGATGAGCGAAGAAGCGGAGTTGCGGCTGAGTCTGGCCGCCAGGGTCGTCAACCGCGAGGGCGCGGCGATCGGCCAACTGAACGAGATCGTCGTCGAACTGGCCTCGCGACGAATCGCGGGTTTTCATATCGTTTCCGATGAGGTTGTCCCGCGCGAACTGTTTGTGATGGTTGGGCAAGTCAGCGAATTCGACGCGGATCAATTGACGCTCGGCCTCTCGGACGAGGAGTTCGTCGCCCTGCCAGATGCCCGCCAACACCTTTTCATCGCGCCCGGCCAGGATCTCGATGCCGAGATCGCCGACGCCGAATCGGGGCATGCCTCCGCCGCGAAGCCCGATCCCGACGAGCGCCCGGTGCCGACCGGCCTGCCGGGGATCGCGCTGACCCCCAACATGCTCATCCCGATGGAGATCGAGCGCTCGATCATGGATGATGATCAGATCGCCCTGCGCGCTGGGATGCGAATCATCGCCGCCGATGGCGAGGAGATCGGGCGACTCGGCGGCGTAGTGGTGGACAAAGAAGCCCGGCTGATCGGTATCGCGCTGAGCGACGAGCGCGGCGACACGATCGATTACAGCTTGATCGAAGCGATCGACGACGATAGCAACGAACTGATCCTCCTCGCCAAAGAGCTGACCGAGGCCGAGACGAACGCAGAAACGCCGCTCGCCGCGCCGGCTGTGGAGGGATCATGATCGCCACGCTGGTCCTCTTCCA
>DATCMP010000271.1:0-5726 GCA_036563365.1 Thermomicrobiales bacterium | reverse complement strand
TTGATGGACGATCCCGCCCGCGTCCGCTCCCTCACCGCCCGCGCCACCGCTTGCCCAGATGCAAGGATTTCCGCCTAAGTCAGTATTACACGTCTCCAAGCACCCGCGCAGCACCCTCGCGCAGGCAGTGTTCAGCTGCTCCCAGGTGCCATCGTCGCGCCACGCCCGAAAATAGTGGCAGACCGTCCGCCGCAGCGCCAGGTCGCGCGGCAGCAAGCGCCAGGCACGCCCGTCGCGCACCAGGTGAAAGATGGCATTCATGAGGACGCGAAAGCGATGGACCCGTCGCCGACCATGCGGCGAGGCCGGCGGCAGATGCGGCGCGAGCAACGCCCGCGCCGCATCGGTCAACTCGGTCGGGTAGCCCAGCCGTTCCATGTGCAAAGCGTAGCCTCCGCACCATTATTCAAACAGTTTCTTAAGCACGCGAGGCGCCGATTCGTACTGCGGCGACATCCGCCACTCCGCCACATCGTCGCATCTTCGGGCCAAGTGAAGGTGATCTGGATACGGGTCCATGGAGTCCCGGTGGAACGCGAGCGGGCAGAGGCAGCTACCGCCCGACCACAGCGCGACGGATCCGGACGACCGCGCGAGGCGGGCGGACGACCGGAGCATTCCCATAGTCGCCCCCGTCATGGTGCCCGGCGCCGGATGGATCAAGCCGAGCCACGAGCGTTACGCGCACGCGCACGGCTCTCGGCGATCATCGCCGCGAGTCGGGACCTTCTGGCTATTGGCGGCCGGGACGCTGCCCGTAATACTGGGAATGGCGGCCCTATTGGCATAGCCCGATGCGAAAATGCCAAGTCTGCCGCCAACCTGTCTTCGCGTCGGAACGGATCGACGGTACGCGGACCGCGCTGAACCGCCCGTCGGACGTCGGACCCAGTCGCGATCGCCGATCGATTCCCACCAGAATCGGTAAGGAGGACCTGATGATGCGCGCGATCCGCACCGCCCGCCGCCCACCACTGTGGCGCACCTCCCGCGCCACCAGCAGGGAACCGGGTCGGCTCACGGTCACTTTTTTTCTGCTCGCGATGCTGCTAGCGGCCATCTGCCCCGCCGGGGAAGTCGCGCGTGCCGACGAGGGCTTCGTCACACGCGATGGCGCGACATTCATCCAAGGTGGGCAGCCGTTCCGCTTCGTCGGCGTGAATGCGTATTTCGCTGCCGGGCACCCCGACATTCACCGCTGTGGGGCAACGGCGGACGATCAAGCGGAATTGGACGGCTGGTTCATGCGGATGCGCATGGAGGCGGGGGTGACCGTCGTCCGATTCTGGGCTCACCCCGCGTTCCTCGGTTTCCGCGATGGGGGGCTGGCCCTCGATACGCGAGGCTTCGACCGCGTGATCTCGGCAGCCCGGCGGGCCGACGTGCGGGTAATCCCGGTCCTCGGCGACCACTGGGAACACTGCGACGGCTATCGGAAAGATGACGAATGGTACCGTGGGGGGTATCGCAGCCCCCGAGGTGGGCAGGGCGTCTCCTATCGGGAGGCGGTGGCCCAGATCGTTACCCGCTACCGCGACGAGCCGCGGATCTTCGGCTGGGAATTAATGAACGAGTCGATCGGTGCCGAGTCGGCCCTGGCGAGTTTCTCCACCGACATGCTCGCGGTGGTGCGCGCCGCCGATCCGCGCCACCTGCGCAGCCTCGGTGGCTACGCCCTCGATCAGCCCGGCTGGGCGAACGGCGGTTTCAAGCGACTCAGTGGCCTCCCGTACAACGATTTCACATCATACCACGATTACCACAACCAGGACACGATCCCCTTGCCCGCTCCCGTCGCGGAGGCGGTGCGGATCGCCAATGACGAGTTGCACATGCCGATCATCATGGGGGAACACGGCGAGTGTATCACGGCGTGTGGCGACCGGCCCGTCTGGTCGCCCGCCCAGCGGGCGCGCAACATCGACGCGAAGGCTGCCGCCTTTCTGGCGGCGGGCGGGGAGGGATACTTGCCCTGGGCGTGGGCACCCGACAGCCTGCAAGCCCACGACTTCGGGCGCGATGGCGACGACCCGCTCGCGGCCGCGCTCAAGGCCCGTGCCGCGACGCTCGCTGGGCCGCCGCCCCCCGTGCCGGGCCCGGTCGCGTCGGCGGGCACCGTAGCCCTCACCCCCCCGATGGGCTGGAACCACTACAATGCCTTCGGTAACACGATCAACGAGGGACAGTTGCGCGAGATCGCCGACGCGATGGTCGCGAACGGGATGCGCGACGCCGGGTATGTCTACTTCAACATCGACGACTCCTGGCAGGGCGAGCGGGATCGCGAAGGGAACATCCAGGCGAACGAGAATTTCCCGAGCGGGATCGGGGCGTTGGCGGACTATGTCCACGCGCGTGGCTTCAAGTTCGGCCTCTACACCACGCCGGCCGCCCGCTCCTGCGGCGGGAAGACCGGCAGCGCGGGCCATGCCGCCAGGGATGTGCGCTCGTTCGCCTCGTGGGGCGTCGACTTCATCAAGCTCGACTGGTGCGGCGCGGATTACTCCCCCGAAGGTAGCCGCGCCATCGTCCGCGAGTGGCAGGCCGCGATCGCCGCAGCCGGGCGCCCGATGGTCCTCAGCGTGAACGCGGGGAGCGGGGCCTACGCCTGGGTGCACGATCTAGCCAACATGTGGCGAGTCGGGGACGACATTTGCTCGCAATGGACCGAGCGAGCGCGCGACGATACTTACCGCTGCTATCAGGGGCAGGAGCGCGGCGGGATCATCGACATCGTCAACAAATCCAACCTCCGCGCCTCGGGCCCCCTCGCCGGCCCGGGCCACTGGAGCGACCCGGACATGCTGGTCGTCGGCACGGCCGGCCTGAGTTTCGACGAGGCCAAGTCCCACTTCAGCATCTGGGCGATCACCGCCGCGCCGCTGATCGCCGGACACGACCCGCGCGCGATGAGGAGCGGCGACACGGCGAGCGGGATCCTGCTCAATCGCGAGGTCATCGCGGTCGATCAGGATCCGCTCGGCATGCAGGGGACCCGGATCAGGGATATCGGCGGGCTGCAGGTCTGGACGAAGCCGCTGCTAGGTGGTGACCGGGCGGTCGTGCTGTTCAACACGACCGACGTAACGGCCAGCATCGGCGTCAACTGGGCCGAACTCGGGCTCGCGGGCTCGCAGCACGTCCGTGATCTCTGGGACGCGGCGGATCTGGGCGGCTTCGCCGACGGGTACGCGACGAGCGTCCCGGCACACGGCGTGGTGATGGTGCGGGTCTCATCCCTCCCCTCGGCCGCCCCGGCCCCCCCCCCGTCGGCCGCCCCGGCCCCCCCCCCGTCGACCGGCCCCGGCCCGTCGACTGTTCACACCTTCCCCGACGTGCCCGGCGACGCGCCCGCCCGTGCGGCGATCGAGGAACTCGCAGTGAGGGGGATCATCCGCGGCTACCCCGATGGGCGGTTCGGGCCGGACGATCCGGTCCTACGGGCGCAGATGGCCGCGCTGATCGCCCGCGCGATGGGCTGGGAGGGGGAGGTCGGGGCGAATCCCTTCCCCGACCAAGGTAGCGTCGACGAGGAACTCTGGGGCAACGTGGGGGCGCTGTACGCCCGTCAGATCGCCCGCGGTTACCCGGATGGGAGTTACCGCCCGCTCGACCCGATCGCGCAGGTGCAAGTCGTCGCCTTCATCTCCCGGGCGATGGTCGCCGCCGGGCGATGGCACCTCCAGAGTGACGACGGCGTGGCCTACCCGAACGTGCCCTCCGAGTCCGGCCACCGTCTGGAGCTGGCGACCTACGTCCATTATGTCGGTGCGCTTCCGGGCACCTCGGCCAGGGACAATCCCTGGGCCTCCTGGGACCAACCCGCCTCGCGCGCTTGGTTCGCGCAGGCTCTCTGGCCGGCCCTGCGCTGAGCCCCGTCGCCCGACCGCACGCCGCGGTACTATCGGGGGGCCAGCGGGCGTGGCGGGGGGACGGGTTGGCCGGTATCGCCGACCGGCCGCGGAGGGCCACCCGCATAGTTGGTGCGCAGGATCTCCTGTGCCGGCTTGTTGAGCGGGGTGAACGAGCCGTCGTACGCCCCGCCCTGGTAGCGCCCGGGTTCGATCGCCCACCAGAAGACGCCGAGCCACCACGGCTGGCCGGCGAAGGCGTCGAAGACCGCTTGGTAGCAGTCCGCCTGTGCCCGCAGATCGACCGGCATCGTCCCGCTGTCCCACGGCGTCCGATTGGTGCCGCGCCGCGACTGATAGCCGATCTCGGTGAGGATAACCGGGCGCCCCCAGCGGCGCGACAGCGCGCCGAGTCGGTCCACGATCGGCCGCCAGGCCGCGCGCAGTTGCTCCACGGTGGGGTGGTCGGACTCCGTCAGCGGATAGTAGGCGTCGACACCAATCGCGTCGAGGGCATCCCACCACTGGACGTGCGCCTCCTCGCCGTGGTTCGCCGCGTAGGTCAGCGGGCCGGGATAGCGCACCCGGGCGGCAGCGACGACCGCACGCCAATCGCGGTCGCGATGGCTGGTGCCAACGAGCTCGGTGCCAACCACCAGATACTCGACCGCATGCGCCCTGGCGAGGGTCGCATAGCGGGCGATCAGGGCAGAGTAGCTCGCGAACCAGGCCCGCCAGGATGCCTCATCCGCACCGAACCCGATATCGCCCCGCCAGCGCACCGGCGCGTCGGGGGTGTCGACGTGGGGCTTGAGCATCACCCGCATCCCGAGTCTATGGGCGACGCCGATCGCGTGGGCGAGGTCGGCGTCGGTCGGCGTCCGAGGGCTGTCGCAGTCGATCGCCGTGGCGGTGAGCGTCTCCTGATAACAGGTGACGACGAGGCCGAGCCAGTTCGCGCCGAGCGGGCGGACATACTCGGCGAGCGTCGCATCGGACGCAGCCTCGCGATATTCGCCGGCACGGAAGGAGACATAGGCGACGCCGCGCTGGAACGCGGGCCAGGGCACTGCGGTCGGGGCGGCATGCCGGATCGCGGAATCGGTCGGGGCGCAGGCCGGCAACATGGAAAGGATAAGCAGCGCGCACAACGCCGCGCGTCGACGAGCGGTCGCGACACTCACGCCGATGTGCACCGTGACGCCGACCAGCGTGCGCCGCGGCGCGCATCGCGCGCCGCGATGTGACGCGAGGAAACAACGAGCATTCGACCTCCGGCTGGCCACGAATCGCGCCGCACACCCATACCCCGACAACGTGGCGGAACGGCACCACGATACAGGGACCGGCGGTCGAAAGCAAGACGTGCCGACGCGACGGGCGTATCGCATCGGGGGCGCGACGCGCCCCTCCGGCTCTCCCGGGCGATCAACCGGGAAGGATTCATACCGGCGAACCGGTCGGCGGGACCCGCCGACCGGTCGAAGTCGAAGTCGACCGCACCATTACGGGCCCGACGGCCACCGGTGTTGGCAGGCCCGCGCCAAGGGGATGCGGTCGCTCTGCAGATTCCAGGACCACAGCGGCGCTGGTACGACGGGAGTGACACGGCCGACGCCCGGGGCGTGTTCACGACGCGCTTGACGCCCACCGCCGCATCAGCGGGACGAGGCGTCGCGTGCCCGTGGGTGCCACGCCGAATCGATCGCGCGCCACTGGTGCCGGATCCTGCCGTCCGTCTCGCAGGTGCACGGGCGTCGTTACACCGGTGCCGCATTCCAGGCGGGCGTCGGCCCAGTCGGCGTGGTCGTGGTTGCCGTTGTCGCCCCCGTCGGTCACCACCAGCCGCAGCTCGCCCTTCCCCGCGACGCCGAC
>DATCMP010000270.1:0-14385 GCA_036563365.1 Thermomicrobiales bacterium | reverse complement strand
GTCGGCGTCGGGATGGTACGCGGCTTCGGGCTGCAACGCGGTGCGATCGCCTCCTCGGTCGGCCACGACGCCCACAACATCACGGTCGTTGGCACGGACGACGACGATATTCGCGCCGCGATCGACGCGATCATCGCACTGGACGGCGGCATCGTCGCGGTGGTCAATGGCGAGACGGTGGCGGCGCTGCCCCTGCCGCTCGCCGGGCTCCTCTCCGATCGCCCGATCGTGGAGGTCGCGGCGCGACATCACACCCTCGAAAAGGCGGCGCGCGATCTCGGCTGCACCGCCGCGGCCCCGTTCGCGCTCCTCTCGTTCATGGCCCTCTCGGTTATCCCCGCCGTGCGCGTGACCGACCAAGGGCTGATCGAGCTATAGTGGGCAATGTCGCGAGGCACCAAGCAGACCAGGTACCGGTATGTGTGTATGGTGACAAGGAGGTAGCCGATGTCGCGCATCCCCGGCGTCGATCCCGCCGCTGCCGAAGGGCCGATCGCCGCGGTCTTCGCGTCCCAGGCGAAGAAGTGGGGCGGGCCGCTGCTGAACCATCTCCTCTACGCGCGACGACCGACGATCTTCCGCGGCGCGCGGGCGATGTGGACCGGCATCGACGCCTCGGGGCTGATCCCCGGGCCGCTCCAGGCGTTGATCAATCGCCGCGTCGCCAGTATCAACGGTTGCGAGTTCTGACAGGATATCAACGCTGCCGTGGGCAGCGAAGCGGGACTATCCGACGAGAAGATCCTCGCGCTGGCCGAGGATGCGACCAGCTCGCACTACACCGAGCCGGAGCGCATTGCCCTCGCCTATGCGGATGCCATCACCTTCACCGACCGCGATGTCGATGACGCGCTCTTCGCGCGGCTGCAACAGCACTACAGCGACGATGCGATCGTGGAACTCACCGCCACCATCGCTTGGGAGAATGCGTCCAGCAAGTTCAATCGCGCCCTCCGTGTACCCTCGCAAGGGCTCTGGAAACGCGTAGCCGGGGAATAGGGGCGGGGGCGGGCAGTAACGGCTCAGTCACCGCCCGTTAAAGGCTTGCCCGCCCGGTCGATTACCGTCGGAATCGCGCCAAAGTCGGGATGATCCCCGGCGTGGCGGAAATCGTGCCGCCAAATCACGCGCTCGTTCTCGATCGCGAACAGGCCGGGCATGAGCTGCGGATCACCGATCGCCCGACCGCCGACGTTGCCCTTGACGACCGCCCGGATCCCGCACGCCACAATGCCCGGCGACAACAACTGGCCCAGAGTGCCACGCTCGATACCGAAGAGCCGGTAGAGCCGCATCTCGGGATCGGCGATGGCGCTTGCCTCCGGCCACAAGCCCGCAAAAAGCGTCGCCCCTTCCTCGACCGTGCTCTGATGGACAAAGAGAATCGCTGGATAGGCGGGGTTGTGCTCCGCAGCACGGCGGAGATCGCGGACTGTCTCCCGCGCGAAGAGTCAACCATTATGCCGCATGAAAACCAGCAGCGTCCTACCGGGCGGGAGTTGGTCGCGCAGCGTCGCGGGCCGCAAACCTTGCCCAACGACCGCTTGGTCGAGTGCCGTCGCAATGTCGCGCATCATATCCTCGCTTGATGAAGGCAAACGTCGCGCAAAGCCCACACGCTACTGATAGTACACGGTGTGGAGCGGCATAGCCCGTGTTGCCTAAAAATCCTGCTCGAGACAGGCAGCAGAGCGGCAGCGCGGAATATCTGCGACGGCATGGCAGTTGCACCGAGGTGGAGGGAACGATGGTCTTGCTTGCGGCGAACCAATCAACCAGGAATCCCAACGCGCCGATCCGCGTCCTGATCGTCGCGGCCTATCCGATCGCCCGCGCGGGGCTGGCGGCGCTCCTGGGCGGTGTGGACGATGTGGAGGTTGTCGGACAGGCCGCCGGTGGTGGGGCGCTCGTGGCGATGATCGCAACGACTACACCCGATCTGCTCCTGCTCGATCAACTCAGCGGCGACGAAGAAACCCTCGAACGCCTGGAAAACCTCTTGCGCGACCGCAACGACCTCGTCGCGCTGATCCTCGGCGCGGAAGGGTCGGAGGAGGCGACGATCGAAGCATTGGGCAGCGGCGCGCGTGGCTATCTCCCGCGTGAGAGTAGCGGCGAAGAACTGATCGCCGCCGTGCGCGCGGTGGCGTCCGGCCTGCTCGTCCTGCACCCGATCCCGGCAGCGGCGCTGCTCGAACGGTTGATCGATCGCCCGCGAGCCGCGCCGATGACCGGGCCGGGCGAAGCGCTGACCCCGCGCGAGTTGGAAGTGCTGCAAGCCCTCGCCGGCGGTCTCACCAACCGCGCGATCGCCCGCCGCCTGTCCGTCAGCGAGAACACGATCAAATTTCACGTCAGCTCGATCTTGACCAAGCTCGATGCCGCCTCGCGCGCCGAGGCCGTCGCCCTCGCGGCGAAACGCGGCCTATTGCTGCTCTGATTCGGCAGTTTGGGCTGGCGACCGAGTTTGGAGCGGACGCAATCTCGCCGTCACGATCGCGTGCCGCAGCTACTTGCCCTTGCAAAACCGATACACGAAGAGGAACCAGAGGTTCTTGAACCCATCTTGCCAGGTGAACAACTTCGTCTCGCCGATCCGCTCGTAATAGGCGATCGGGCGTTCGCCGAATCGGATCTGCGGGGCGCGCAGCGCCTCGAGCTTGATCTCCTCCGAGAAGGCCATCCCCGGCTGACAGGGATGAATCCAGCGCAACGAAGACCGCTTAAAAATCCACATCCCGGATTGGCTATCGGCGACCCAACGGCGAAAGAGGATCCGGGTCGTCCAGGTCAGCACCATATTGCCGAGCCAGTTGCGGCGACGCATCGCGCGCGGGTCTTGCAGCGGGAAGCGACTCGCCGAGATGAAATCGAGCCCGCCGGCCAAGAGTTCATCGACCAGCGGCGCGATCATCGTGGAAGGATAGGTCCCATCGCCGTCGACCGTGGCGACGATATCGCCACGCGCGGCGGGCAAACCGGCCTGATAGGCGCTGCCATAACCCTTACGCGCCTCGTGGATCACCCGCGCGCCCAACTCCTGCGCCACCTCAGCGGTGCCATCGGTCGAGTTGTTATCGACGACGATGACCTCGTCCACATAGTCCGGCATACCGCGCAAGACGTGGGCGACCCCCGCTTCCTCATTGAAGCAGGGGATAACCACCGAGATGCTGAAACCTTTGTACATCGATTCTCCATCGCAGCACCCGTCGCCGCAGCCGCCGTTCCGCGCAGCGATCATTACTTCGCGGGTCGTCTAGCCAGCCTTCCCGCTCGCCCCGGCGACACCACGACCTTTCGCCACGACGCGGCGCCGTTTCCTGCCCCGCGTCGCGCGTCGCGGGCGCGTCGGCAATAGGCCGCGACCGAGGAACAGTCCAAACAGCAACGCTCCCCCCGCTCCGGCAGCGTAGAGGATACCCCACGCGAGGGTTTGCCCGCGCGAAAAGCCGGACACCGCGAGGTACCACACCCACAGATCGACCAGATGATGCCTCGTCTCCCAATAATCGCGATCATCGTTGTGCCACCAGAAGCGCTGCCGTGGCGTCTCCGGCATCGGATCGAGCGGCAGCGCCTCACGGACGGTCAGCGACCGCGCGCCCTGCCAGACCTCGACATTATGGACAAAAACCCCGAGCATTTCGTCGCGCTCACCCTGCCCCTGGGCGTGCGGATTCCAAGCCGCACTCTGCAACGTCACCCGCGCCCCAGCGTCGGTGATCGCCGTCGGCGGTACCGCGAACTGGTAGATCCACCCCTCGCCCGTCCCGGTGACATCTTCCCGCGTCATCGCCGCCTCGGGGAGCGCGACACCATCGACCAGGATCGTCGGTCGATCGATGCGCTGCGCCGCCGGGCGGTGATCGAAAAAGGTCAATTTCACGATCAGTGGCTCGCGCGTCGCCGGATGCAGAGCGATCACGCCCGTGCCGGTGGTCCAGCGAGGGAAGAGGCCGGGGCGCTCGGTCGGTCGCCCCGGGGGCGGCTCGGCGGCATCGAAGCCCGCGATGAGCACGGCAGACCGTGCGGGGGGAAACAGCCGCACCCGCCATTCGTCGGCGCGTTCGGTCAACATCCGCGCGTGGGCCAGGATCGGCGAGGCGGGCGGCGAGAAGTGCCGCGTCGCCTGATCCGAGCGCAGGATATACCAGTCGAAGTTGACCAGCACGCCGAGTAGCTGCACCACGACCCCGGCGGCGACGACCGCGCCCACCAACGTCAAGCGAACCGGTCGGGCGCGCAGCCCCTCAAGAAGGCCGACGAGCGGCAGGATCGCGAACGGCAGCATCACCATCAGGTAGCGTGGCCCCCAGCTGCCGTCCCCATGCCAGGCGAAGATCCGCCCATAGAAGGCGAAGTGGGCCACAACCAGAGCGAGGCAGACCAGCGCTTCGGCGCGCCAGCGTCGCCAGAACGGCCACCACCCGACGAGCGCCAGGAGGATCGGCGGCGAATACCAGAGCAAGCCCTTGCCGCTGGAGACGGTCAGACCGTAGAGGCCGGTGGCGAACGGCACCACGAAGAGGTCGGCGGCACTCTGACCGCCATAGCCGGTACGCAGCGGGTTCCCGAAAAGGGACAGATTGTAGAGGCCGAGCGGGACCGCTCCGCAAGCCATCCCGATCCCGGCGGCCAGCAACAGACGCACGGCCCGGAACCAGGCGATCTGTACGCGCCCGGCGACAAGCCGTAGGTCGGCGGCGCGGATGAGCAGGTACAAGCCCAAGAACGGTACGGCGAGCGCGGCGTGCGGTTTCACGGCCAGAGCACAGACCATCGCCGCGCCGCTCGGGACGAGCCATCCGTACGCCGGTCGCGCCTCCGTGCCGCGCCGGAAACCGTAGAACGCCAGCAGCAACAACAGCGCGGTCAACGGCTCGGCGAAGAAGGTGCGCCCGTGCGGCCAGGCGGTCGTCGCCAGCCCGTAGATCGCGGCCAGGCCCAGCGCCGCCCCGCCACGCGAACCGAGCCGCTGCGCCAGGGCATAGAGGATCGCCACCGTGGCGGCGGTCACGAGCGGATTGAACAGCGCGACGGCGAAGCGGGTGGCATACCCGCGCCCCCCCGGCGGCAAGAGCGGCGCGGCAGTCTTCCCCAGCAGGTAGAGCGGCACCGCCAGGAACGATTGGCCGGGACCGGTCACGGCGTACTGTCGACCATCCCGGCCGGTACTGGTCGCCAACCCCCACGCGCCCTCCGGCATCGCGACGGTGTGCCGTTCGACGAGGCTTTCGGTCAGGCTGTAGACCGTCTCTTCATCGGTGGCGTAGAAATGACCGGAAGCCAGCAAGAGATAGAACCCGGCAAAGGCCAGGAAGAGGGCCAGCGCTCGCCGCCGCTCACGGCGCGGCGCGCTACCGTCGGGTACAGCAGGCGGCGCGGCGGGCTGGGCGGTCATCGCCACGAAAACCAGGCGTGGCAGAGACACTGCCGCGTCATCGACGTACTGGGGTTGGCGAGTGGCCGCGCGGCCCTCCCGCATCGTTCAACGATTCGATTTGGTGCCGCAGCAAAGCGACTTCCTGCGCCAGCCGTTTATTTTGCTCGGCCAAGCGCGAGAGCGAGATCGAGTAGTGCATCGCCAGCGCGAAGCCGAGGACGATGACGCCGAGCAGCAAGACCGACGGCGCATAGTAGATCCCGGCGAGATCCGCCGCGACATCCAACGAATCGCGCCAGATCGACACGGCGATCAGCGCGAGGCTCGCTAAGAACCAGATGATCGCGTATTCCTCGCGCAGCTTGCCGCGCCGGATTAACATGAAGACGAAGACCATCACGGCCAGGCTACCGAGAACCGAGATAATCTGGATGCGCTGTGTCATCCTGGACCCTCCCCACCCGGCGTCCGGTCGCCCGGACGCCGATCGCGAGCAAGACTTTGCACATATAGTAGATCGATCTGAAGAGGGTGATCGACGATCGTCCACCCTGCCGCTCACGCATGCTCGTCGGCACTTCCACGATCCTGAAACCGTTCCGGCAGAGGGTCACCACCGATTCGGGCTCCGGGTAATCATGGGGATACTCGCGGGCCAGGAAGGTGAGCGCATCGCGCCCATACGCTCGGAAGCCGGAGGTATTGTCGGTGATCGTCTGCCCGACGATCAGCGCATTAACCGCGCTGAAGATGGCGATACCGCAGCGCCGGAGGAACGGGACCTGATACGAGTTCGGCACCATGAACCGCGAACCGATCGCCACATCCGCCCGGCGCGCGACCACCGGCGCGAGCAATGCGGCGAGTTGATCGGCACGGTGCTGACCGTCGCCATCGAACTGCACCGCATAGTCGTATCGTTCGCGCGCGGCGTAGAGGAGGCCAGTTTGCACCGCGCCGCCGATACCCAGGTTATACGGTAAATCGAGGACCGGGACGCCGAGCCCGCGCGCTATCCGCGCCGTTTCATCGGTCGAGCCATCGTTGACCACGAGCGGATCGGCGGCGGGGTAACACACCCGGAGATCCTGAATCACCGCAGGCAGACTGGCGGCTTCGTTGTACGCCGGGATGATCACCAGCACGCGCGTCATCGCTCTTCCCCCCGTTCATCGTGAGGGAAGTATAGCGAATCCGCAATCGACGCGCAGAGCGAGACGCGCGGAATCGTCGGCCCGGCGCGACTTAACAGCGCCCAATGGCACGGGATAGGAAGGCGATCCTTCGGTGCAATTCAGGCGGTGGCGTTAACCGATCCTGACGATCGAGGTCGTGGCCCGGCGTTCGGTCGTCGTGTCGTAAAGCTCCATCAGGGCGTGGATCTCGGGCGGCAGCTGATCGCTGATCGGCAGGCCGAGGCGTAGCGCCTCTTCCAGGAGGATCGGGTACTGCGGCGTCCAGGCGATCCCCGTCAGGAAATCGGCCACCTCGCTCGCCCCCTCCCGCTCCGGGTTGTGCGCCAGCAGCAGTTCCTGCACCAATGCCCGCACCTGCGCGGTCGCTTTCTGCGCCTGATCGGTCAGCGTCAGGATCTCGTCCGAGAGATTTGCGGGACCACGCTCCTGCGCGCTCCGCAGGAGCGAGACGGCGGGATAGGGGCCGACGCGCGGCGCGACCGGACCGAGGACGGCGTTCGGGTCGACGACGATCTCATCGGCGGCCAGGGCGATCAGCATGGCGCTCTCCATCGCGGAATACGGCACGAAGACCGTCACCTTGCCCGCGTGTCGGACCAGCGCATGGGCGATTTGTTCGGCGGCTACAACTTGGCCGGGACCGACGTGGAGGACGAGATCGAGCGGCGAGCGTGCAGGCGTACGTGCGATAGCCCGCAGGAGCACCTCGGCGGGCTCAATCGTGTCGCGCACGAGTAACGGGAACCCGAAGAGGCGGTAGGTCTCCCGCCGCGCGATCAGGCTGATCGCGCGCGAACCGCGCGCCCGGCCCAAACGTTCGATCCCCCCCGCCCGTCGCAGATCGAGCAAGCGGCGCTGCGCCAAGGGCCAGAGCAGCGCCACAAGCAGCACAATCCAGCCCAAGGTATTGATCCCGGAGAGCACAATCACATTGATCCTCGATAATTCATCGGTTTCCCCTATTCCCTCAGCACACGATATGCTGTATGCTGTATGTGTACGGACACCCCCTCGGTTATTGTGTACCGGGCTACTCCGTATCCTATCCCACAGCGTAGCCCGCCCGTTGAGCGTGTATGACGTCACAGCACCGTAGGCGAAATGTTGCGTAATGCTATCATACGCACGCCGGGGCGAGGAGATAATTATGCGACGCAACCGGGATAGCCCGCGAAGCGAGAGCGGCAGCAGGCGGTGAATGGGCGGGGAGATGTCGCGCGACGACAAGCAGTTCGATGTGCGTTGGTTCGCCTGGCGAGCGGTACGCGAGGCGCTCGCGCATGGGCGTACGGGCGGCATCGCGCTCCACCGCTTTCGCCACGATCTGCGACGGTTCGGCCTGGGGCGCGCAGAACCGGCCTGCCACATGCTCTCGGCAGACCGCGAACGACTCGTCGCCTTCGGCGGTCGTTTCGGATTGCGCCCGGCCTGGATCGAGCCACCGCGGCCACGACGACCGGACATCTGGCATTTCGATCTCTTCGGGGCGGTCTTGCGCGAATTGGAGGTAGCCTATCCACCGCCCGTCGAGTTGCCACCCGACGATCTGCGATGATGGAGCGACGGAACGCCTCTTGCGTGATTCGGAACAATGGTGCCATGCGTGACTGACAACGCGATACGATCCCAGGTCGTTAATGCGGCGTGATGGGCCTTTATGGGGTGAAAGACTGTTCGCGATCGGACGGAGGGAGAGCGGATGAACATGGAGACTGGCGGGTTCGGCGGAGACGATCGGCGTAAATATATTGTCCCGGCACTAATTGTCGCGGCGGCGCTGGTCGTGCTGCTGCTGATCCTCGGGATCGGGGCGATCCTCCGGTCACGCGGCGGCGGCGGCGCGGCGACGGCGACCGTGACGCGCACGGCGACGCGGCCGGTCATCATCGGGGGCTCCCCGACCGCACTGGCGACCCGCACGACGGCGGCACCGAGTACCGGCGCATCGGCACGCCCGAGCGCCGCGCCGAGCGCCGCGCCGAGCGCGGCACCCGCCGCCGGTGCCAGCTACGTCGTCGCCAACACCGGCGGCGATAATATCAACATGCGAAGCAGCGCTTCGGCCAGCGCCGAGATCGTCGCGCGGCTGGCGGAAGGCGATCAGATCGTCGAGATCGGGCCGGTCGCCACAGCCGATGGCCGCGAGTGGCGGCATGTCCGCACCAGAGACGGGATCGAGGGCTGGGTCGCCTCGGAGTTCACCGCACCGGCACCATAGCGACAAGGGACCATAACGACAAGGGGCCAGAGCGACAAGGGAATAATGTAACGGGCGGGCGCTTTCGCGCCCGCCCGTTAGCCTTTAGTTCGGCTCCATCGCGATCTCGTCCACGTAACACCAGATCCAGTCCTCGCCCGGCTCGGCCGATTGTATCAGCGGGTGGGTGGTGGCATGGAAATGTTTCGTCGCGTGTTTGTTCTTCGATGAGTCGCAGCAACCGACATGCCCACAGATCAGGCACATCCGTAGGTGGACCCAGCGGTCCCCCGACTTCAGGCACTCCTCACACCCGGCGGCGCTCGGCGTCACGTCGCGAATCTGATCGAGGTGGGCACATTGGGCACTCATCATTTCCTCCTCTAACGCCAGAATCGGATCGCCGACTGCACGAGCCAGAACGCGCAGCGATGCCGACGACCATTCCATACCCACAATACACCCGTTCAACATTCTCCGAAAGGCCCCCGCTTCAACAGGACGGTTTTCTGCGCCCCGAGGTCAGGGACCGTCGCGATTGATCGGGCAAACCGTGCCGCTCCTCGGCCCGCGCGCCGAGGAGCGGGAAGAGTGGACGGATCAGCACTACCGCGCCAGGAACACCCCGCAAGGGCATCCGACCCCTCGCCGTGCGCTTACCCGCCGATAATCACCCGCGCATACCGTTTTTTCCCGGCGCGCAGCAGGATCGCGTCATCGCGGAGGTCGGCGGAGCCGACGCGCCCATCGACGTCAGTGGCGATCGTGCCGTTGACGCTGGCCCCGCCCTGCCCGATCAAGCGCCGCGCCTCGCCCTTCGACTTCGCCAGCCCGGCCAGCACCAGCAGATCGACCAGCGCGAACCCTGCGGCGATTTCTGCGCCAGACACGGCGGTCGTCGGCACCCCCTCCCCAATATCGCCCCCACCGGCGAAGAGCGCGTGCGACGCCGCCCGTGCCTGTTCCGCCGCCTCGACACCATGACTGAGACGGGTCGCCTCGAAGGCCAAGGCTTCCTTCGCCGCACGTATCTCCGCGCCTTCCAGGCTCGCGAGCCGCGCGATCTCTTCCAACGACAGGAACGTGTAGAGTTTGAGGAGCTGTTCGACCTTTTCATCCTCGACATTCATGAAGAACTGGTAGAACTGATACGGGGAAGTGAGGCTCGCGTCGAGCCAGGTCGAGCCGCCGGTCGTCTTCCCCATCTTCCGACCATCCGAGGTCGTCAGGAGCGGGGTCACCGCCGCGAATGCCTGCGCCCCCTCGACACGACGGATCAGGTCGCTGCCCGCCAGGACGTTGAACCACTGGTCGCCGCCACCGAATTGCAGGGTGCAGCCGAATTCGCGGAACTGGTGGAGGAAATCATACGATTGCAGCAGCACATAGTTGATCTCGATGAAGTTCAGGCTGCCGCTTTCGAGGCGATCCCGATAGGTCGAATGACTCAGCATCTGGTTCACGCTGAAGAGTTTGCCGATATCGCGCAGGAAGGCGACGTACTTCAGCCCCAGGAGCCAATCGGCGTTGTTCAACAGGAGCGCGGGAGGATTGTTCCCGAAGCGCCCGCCATCGAAATCGAGGTAGCGCGCGAACTGCGGGCGCATCCCCGCGATATTCTGCTCGATCTGTTCCAATGTCAGGATCGGTCGCGTGCTCGCCTTATCCGTCGGATCGCCGATCATCCCCGTGCCGCCACCGATCAGCGCGATCGGGCGATGCCCGTGTCGCTGGAGGTGCGCCAGCGTCATGATACTCAGCAGATGCCCGACGTGGAGGCTCGTCGCCGTCGGATCGAAGCCGACATACGCGGTTACTGGGCGACCTGCCGGCTCGGCCAGCGCCTCGCGCAGGCCGGGGCCATCCGACGACTGCGCGATGAATCCGCGCTCCTCCAAGACATCGTAGACGTTGCGGGTGGTGTCGATCCCGTCGTGCACCGTTCGATTCGTTACGTCAACCATAGTTCTGCTCCTTTGCAATCGCCTACCCCGGGACCACCGAAGGGAGTATCTATGCCCCCACTACCGCCCCGGAAAGCTCCAGACACATCCGGTGTTGCGCCGTCACGAAGCCGCGCCGTTCGTAGAAATGCCGGGCGCCGTCATTAAACGCCCAGACCGAGAGCTCGACCCGAGCGATCCCGGCGTCGCGAAAAATCGCCACCAGCGCATCGAGCAACGCCTCGCCATAGCCGCGTCGTTGGAATGCCGGGCGGATCGATAGCTGATCGATCAGGCCGATCGTCAGCGGATAGCGGAAGGGATTCTCCTGGTACGGTATGCGCTGCCCGTAGATATAGCCGACCATCTCGCCGTCAACCGTACCGATCAGCAGTTGCGCGCCCGGCTTCATTAACGCCGCCGCGAACCACACCCCGATCTCATCCCCCTCACCCGCAGGCTTGAACAGCTCCCCATGTGCCGCCGCATGGAGACGTTGCACATCGCGATTCAACCGCGCGATCAGCGGCACGTCCGCCATCACGGCCCGCCGTATCTCCAACGCGCTCACTCCTCCACTCGTGGCCGTTAAACGCAAAGCCCCCCATCCGGGAAGGACGGGGGGCCGTGGTACCACCTTCATGCGCCGCACTCTCGCGAGAACGGCCTCAGTCGACATGCCGCGCCAGAAAACGATCAGGCTACGGTCTGTCGTGGCCCGCTAACGGGGGCAACCGACCGGATTTCACCTCGCCACAGGGGAGCGACGGGCTTAGTCCGGCAACTCAGAAGGGTAATTCGCGCCTGCATGTGCCACGGGCTCGCACCAAACGCCCGCTCTCTGTGGTTACCATGCCGCCGCTACTGACGCTCCATCAGCGCGTTAATCTTCTTCGGTTGTGCTAAGGCTACCATACCCGTCAAGAGCCGCCACTGATCGAAAGTTCAGTCCGCCTCCGCCGAGTCGCCGTCGTATCGCCGTCGCGGGAAACGGACCCGGTTAGCTGGCGTGTACGAGACTCAGCCCCTCTTGGATCGGCTCATCGATGGCGTCGCGCGGCACGAGGGCGGTAACAACTTCCAGCACCATCGCGATCGACGACTCGGCACCGCGCAGCTTCTCGCGAATATCCACCAGCGCGGGAGGCTCGATCACGCTCATCACCGGCTGCTGCGCCAGTTCGTTGGCAACGTACTCGCGCGCCATCCGCACCGAACGCTTCAGCGGCACACCATTGCTGAGCCCCTGCTTGATCAGGATACAGAGATCGACCGCGTCCCCATTGTAGCGCTCCGGGTTGCGCCCGGAGGTCGCGATGTAACCCTGGCTCGTCCAGTGGCTCACCTGGCGGGTGGTTAGGTTGCAGATCTCGGCCAGTTGGGTCTTCGTCAACGCGAGCATCGACCACAGGGCTCCACGGTTGGGCGGTGAAAACGTAAAATCACGCATCGCAATCCTCCCTTTATCGAGCGATAAATACGATCGGTGACGGCACGAGCACCCGAAAATGCCGGTGCATACAAGAAGCTTCTACGTTGGCTCGACGATGCTATCATACCGCCATATGTGCCATTTGTCTACGGCAGTTTCGGCTTTCCCCGCCAGAACAAGTGCGCTCGCACCGGCGTCTGCGCTCCGCTGTCGCACCTCGATCATCTGCCTTCCCGGAGACGGGTGCGGTACACTTCGAGCGCGGCGCAACGGGGCGTCAACTGCTTGCATAACAAGCGGCAAACAGGAGGGTAGCGTGGCCGAACGGGCATGGGTGCAGACAACAACGACAGATGGTGATCCGATCGCGGTGGTGCCGATCCCCGCCCAGCCTCGGGGAATACTGGCGCTCGACATCGACGGCACCTTACTCGGTCCGGGCAGTATCCTCGCCGAGCGCACACGACGCGCCGTCCATGCCGCGGGCTCGGCGGGCTGGCTGGTGACGCTGGCGACGGGCCGTCGCTGGGGTGCTACCAAACCCGTTGCCGATGCCCTGGGCCTCGAAGCGCCGTTGATCTGTTTCAACGGGGCGCTCATCCGCGACTCAGTATCGGGCGACATTTTGCACTATAACCCCCTCCCGACCGACGCGGTCAGCCCGCTTGTCCGCACCCTCGCCGAGCGCGGCCTGCAACCGATCCTCTACGAAGACTTCGCCAGCGGCGAACGCTTGCTGACCGGCCCCGCCGAGAACGACTCGACGCAAATCGCGCAGTGGCTAGAACAAATTAACGATGAATACGGTCCGATCGTTTCTCGCGTGCCGTACGAAGTTTTGGCAGAAACGCCGAGCGCGACCCGGATCGTCATCTTCGATGAGATCGCGCGGGTGGAAGCGGTCGGGACGATCGCCGAAGATCTCGGCCTGACCGCCCGTGTCCTCTTCTATCCGGTCGAGCGCCGCGGCGCGTTGATGGCCGAATTGCTCCACCCGGACGGCACGAAAGCGGTCGCGCTCGCCGCGCTCGCCGCGCGCTACGGCCTGACAATGGCCGAAGTGATCGCGGTCGGTGACGGTCACAACGATGTCGAGATGCTGGCCGAGGCCGGGATCGGCGTGGCGATGGGCCAGGCACCGCCCGAGGTGATCGCCCACGCCACCCTCACCATCGGCAGCAACGCCGACGATGGCCTCGCCGACTTCATCGAACGCGAACTGTTGAACGGCGACGGGTTTCCACGCCACCTAGCGAGTCGTGCGTCATGAGCCGTGGGGATCTACGCTGACATTCAAGCGCTCTACCCAGCGAACCTTCTCACGACGCATGACGCACGACGCACGACTCACGGAGGTCCACATGACAGCACTCGCAGGGCGTCGCGCGCTGGTGACCGGCGCGGGCTTGGGGATCGGGCAGGGGATCGCGATCGAGTTGGGGCGGCAAGGAGCGGCGGTCGCCGTCCATTACGCCGGAAGCGCGGTGGGCGCGGCAGAGGCGGTGCATACCATCGAGGCGGCGGGGGGGACGGCGATCGCCATCCAGGGTAATTTGCGAGAGGTTGCGGAATGCCACCGGGTCGTAGATGCGGCGGCGGCGGCCCTCGGCGGGCTCGATCTCCTCGTCAACAATGCCGGCGTCACCCGCAACCAGTCGTTCGTCGACACCACCGAAGAGATCTATAACGAGCTTTTTGATCTCAATATGCGCGGCTACTTCTTCTGTGCCCGACGGGCCTTGCCGCATCTGCAAGCGCGACAGGGCAGCAGTATCGTCAATATCACCTCCGTCCACGGCGGCGGCGGCTTTCCGGGCCATGCGGCCTATGCCGCCACGAAGGGGGCGATCATCGCCTTCACCCGGACGCTGGCGATCGACCTCGCCCCCGAGAAAATCCGCGTCAACGCGATCGGGCCGGGCGTCATCGAGGTGCCGCGATACTTCGATGACCCTACCTATACCACGAAAAGTGGTGCTACGATGGTGCCCTGGGGTCGCGTCGGCACCCCAGCGGATATCGCCAGCGCCGTCGCCTTTCTCGCCAGCGATGCCGCCGAATTTATCACCGGTCAAACACTCTATGTCGATGGTGGCACGAACGCCCGGATGGGCTTGAATTGGGTGTAGGGGACGAGTCGTGAGTCGTGAGCCGTGAGGAGATGCCCGGATGCGAACGCGGTGCCTTAACTCCACCGCCCAGCCGCTCACGACTCACGACTCACGACTCAC
>DATCMP010000116.1:0-7061 GCA_036563365.1 Thermomicrobiales bacterium | reverse complement strand
GGGCCGTCGGGGGCCACCACCATCTTCCCGCTCTATGTATCTCGGCTGGCCGGCGGTCGCGCACAGCCGCTCGGCGCGGCAGCCGCCCTCTCGCTGGCCCCGGTCCTGCTCCCGCTGATCGTGATCCTCGGGCGCGGCTTGCGCGGTAACGAGCGCACCCTGGATCGCCCGCCGCGCGCCTGGAGCGGGGCAGCGTGGGCGCTGGTATGGCTGGCGCGGCTGCCCCTGCTGGCGCTCGATACGATCGCCGACGCGATCGCCCGCGCTTTCGGGGCAACCTGGAGGGGCGTCCGCACCGGGGACCCGCGCGGCAACGCCACGTCGGTGTCGCGCGGGCGGCTCGCGAGCGCCGGGGCCAACCTCGCGCTCGGTGCGTTGCTCGCCTTCGCGCTCGGCCCCTTCTACTGGATCGTGGTCACCGCCCTGAAATCCAACCAGCAGATCACCGGCCAGCGTTCGCCCTTCTGGCCGGACCCCTGGACGACGTTCCAGTTCAGCTATGTGCTGACCGCGACCGACTTCCTCCGCTGGTTCGCCAATACCATCCGGGTCGCCGGGCTCAGTTGCGCGGTTGCGGTGCTGGTGGGCACGCTGGGGGCCTATGCGCTCGCGCGGTTGCGCTTCCGCGGTGCGGGCTGGTTGGCAACGGCGATCCTCGGCACGGCGTTGGTGCCGAGTGTCCTCTTCCTCATCCCGCTCTATCTGCTGTTGAGTCAATTGCGCCTGTTCAACACCCCCGGCGCGCTCCTGGTCGCCTACCCGACGTTCGGCCTGCCGATGGCCTGCTGGCTGATGCTCGGCTTCTTTCGCGCGCTACCGGAGGAATTGGAGGAGGCGGCGCTGATCGACGGGTGTACCCGCTGGCAGGCGTTCCTGCGGATCGTCCTGCCGTTGAGTCGCCCGGCCCTCCTGGCGGTGACCCTCTTCACCCTTACTGCGGCCTGGAACGAGCTCCTCTTCGCCTCGATTTTCGTCCGCTCGGAAGCGTTGTGGACCTTACCGCGCGGCCTGAGCGCGATGGCGACCGGGGACATCTTCCCCTATGGCCGGATGTTCGCGGCGAGCCTGTTGATGGCGCTCCCCGTGACCGTGCTGGCCGCAATCGGCCAACGAGCGATGGTCAGCGGGCTGACGGCGGGCGCGGTCAAAGGATAATCCGCATCTGTCAGGACTCCAATCGGAGACGGATGAACGCAGAGACGCAGAGGGGAATGAGCGCGCAGAGAAGAAAACGAATGTATGCTCGTCTTCTCTCTGCGATCTCTCTCTTCCTCTGCGTCTCTGCGTTAAACCGTCCCCCGTCCTCTACACGTCTAACCGGGCGGCAAGCCAATTGGCGGCGGCGGGAGCCCAGATGTCGATGTGCGAGAGGCCGATGTGCGTGGCACGGCGCAGGTAGAGCAGCGTCTTGGGGCAGGAGAGGGCGTCGTAGAGGCGGGCCGCCTCGGTCGGCGGCAGGATCGCGTCGAGGGCCGCGCCGATCACCAGGGTCGGGCAGCCGACCTGCTCCACGAACGGCACGCAGGAGAGGTCGCTCGCGCGGTCGATGATCTCGCCGATCCCCGACGCGCCGCAGAGGGCCGCGATCTCGGCCATCACGAACTGATGGACCCGATCGACATAGGGGGCGGGGTCATACGGCGGCGTCACCGAGACACAGGCCGCGACCGCCGGGTTGCAGGCCGCGTGATGGATCACCTGCGCCCCGCCGAAGCTGACCCCGAGCAGCGCCACGCGCGAGGCGTCGAGCGCCGGGTGCGCCGCCGCCCACGCGATGATCGCCGTCGTGATATCCTCCTGGCCCTTATCGATCGCCAGCCGGCCGCGTAGCTCGCCGCAGCCGGGGCCATCGAACGCCAGGATCGCCATCCCCCGTTCCAGGAACGCCTCGCCCCAGAGGCTCATCTCCTCCTTGACGATCCCCGCGCCGTTGAAGAGGACGACGAGCGGCGTCTGCGCGGTCGCCCCGACCGGGCGACGGAGCCAGCCGGGGAGCGGCAACGTCGGCCAGGGGAGCGTCACCGGCTCGGCGGGCGGCGTCAGACCGGGAGCGGCACGACGAAACGCATCGAGCCGCGCGGCATCGAGGGCCGCGCCATTCGTCGCCTCGGCCCCAACGGCGGTGCTGGCGAAGCCATAGGCCAACGCCGCCGCGCGCCAATAGCCCGCCGCCCGCGCGATCGCCGCCGGGGTCCCGGAGAGCTCGGCGGCGCGGGCGCGCATCTCCTGCCGTCGCGCCTCGACCGCCCATGCCTCGGGCCAATCGGCCAGCGCGCGGATCGACCGCAATGTGCGACTCAGATCGGCCGGGTCGAGGCCGCTATAGAGGAACCGCTTGCGGGCCGGGGCGGGCATGATCCCCGCGGAGAAGAGGCGGAAGGTGGCGTCGATCAGATGGGGCTGGCCGAAGAGGACCGCGAGCCGGAAGGAAAGTTCGTCCACACCGCTGCGCGCCCGCAATGGCGCGAGGCGCTCCTGAAGCTGGAACATGCACTACCTTCCCGCCGCCGCAGCGACGCTTTACCGTGTATCGACCCGTCGCCGCAGCAACGAGCATCTACCAATCGGCCGATCGCCGGAGCGCCGGTCTGTCACCCCTCGGCCCGCCGCTGACGCGACGCCCTATCCTCATTCGATCCCCGTAATGGCCCATTGTACCCCTCGCCAACGCACCGGGACAACGGCACCACCTAGTACCTCTGTGGGAATCCGTGCGGTCGCACCTTGCTACGGCGCTCCCCAGGCACCCTGCCAACGCCCAAAAGCGGCGCACCGCCCACGCGGTCAACAAGAAAGCGCGCCCCCGATGCCTGACGCGCAACGAGGGAGGTCTGCTCCGGGGCGAGGCTGGACCTTTCCCCGCCGCCGCGGCGGCGACCCTCCCCGACGCGGGGAGGGTGAGGTAGGAGCCAGGAGAGCACTAGCGGCTGCCTCCCCTCACGACTCACGACTCACGACTCATGACTCACGCCCCCCTTACCCCTTCAAGAACCCCAGCAGCGCCGCGTTGAACTCCTCGGCGTGCGACGCATTCAGCCCGTGCGGCCCGCCCTTGATCAGCGCGAGCTGGCTGCCGGGGATCGACTCGTGCGAGCGCTTGCCGCTCACCTCGAACGGCACGATCGCATCGGAATCGCCGTGGATGATCAGCGTCGGCCCGGTGACCTTCGCCACATCGCCCCGGAAATCGGTGCGCCCGAACGCGGCGATGCAGTCCAGCGTCCCCTTCGGCGAGGCGAATGCGGCGATGTCGCGCGCGTAGAGGCGCTGCGGCTCGCTGACCGCCGGGCCGCCACCGGGCAGGTGGCTCTTGATCGTGGAGGAGAGCAGGCCGCCCGGCGTGAAGAAGTTCTTGGTGAACGCTTCGAGGAAGGCGAGGCGGTCGGCCTTCACGCCGCCCTCGAACCCCGCGATCGTCGCGTCATCGAGCCCGCCATCCGGGTTATCCGCCGACTTGTAGAGGTATGGCGGCACCGCCGCCGCCAGCACCGCCCGGGCGACCCGACTCGTCCCGTACTTCCCGATGTAGCGCACCACCTCGCCGCCGCCCATCGAGAACCCGACGAGCGTGACGCCGCGCAGGTCGAGGTGCTCGATCAGCGCGTGCAGATCGGCGGCGAAGGTGTCGTAGTCGTAGCCGCCCCACGGCTGCGACGACCAGCCGAAGCCGCGCCGGTCGTAGGTGATCACGCGGTACCCGGCGTCGATCAGCGCGGGCACCTGGTTCTCCCACGAGCGCCCGCTAAGCGGCCAGCCGTGGATCAGCACGATCGGCTCCCCGGTCCCGTGATCCTCGTAGTAGAGTTCGATCGGTGTATTGTTCTCGGTCCCGACTTGCAGCTTCGCCACGGTGTTTTTCTCCTCAAGACGTTTTCTCGTTCCAGAGGATCGCTACGCAGAGCGTGTGCCAGAGCGCCGTCCGATCGCTGAAGTCTATTCGGCGAGTGGAGTGCGGCGGTCGAGGGGATGAGTGGCGTCAGGGAGGTGGGTGATTCCCGGTTAGCGTGGGTCGCCGGTTAAAACCGGCGACCCACATCGGCCAAGCACCCCTCTCCGCCGTAACGAGTCAACCTCCATTCGCTGCCACCCATCCTCCCCCCATTTGCCCTACCCCACCCCACACGGGTATCCTGCCCGCATCGAACGCACGACCCCCACCGCCCCACAGGGGCAGGAGTACGAGCAGCTATGTCAACAGCACCCGCCCTCCAGTTCGACCGCTTCTACCGATATGACGACCTCACCGCGATCCTGCGCGGCTTCGTCGCGGCGTACCCCGATTTCGCCGCGCTCGACACGATCGGCCAGAGCCACGAGGGGCGCGAGATCTGGTGCCTGACCCTCACCAACGGCAAGACCGGCGCGCACAACACCAAACCGGCGCAATATATCGACGGCAATATGCACGCGGGCGAGGTCACCGGGTCCGCCGCCGCCCTCTACAGCGCCAACGAGTTGCTGACCAAGTACGGGCAGGACGACCTGATCACCGAACTGCTCGACACCCGCACCTTCTACATCCTGCCGCGCGTCAACCCCGACGGTGCCGAGCGTTACCTCACCACCCCCTACATGCTCCGTTCCAGCACCCGCGCCTACCCCTACGAGGAAGATCAGCCGGGCCTGCGCCAGGAAGACCTCGATGGCGATGGCCTGATCCTGCAAATGCGCGTCGCCGACCAGAAGGGCGAGTGGAAGATCTCGGACAAGGACGACCGGCTGATGCTGAAGCGCGCGCCGGACGAGCGCGGCGGCACCTACTACCACGTCATCCCCGAGGGGATTTTGCACGAGTACAGCGGCGGGCCGTTGAAGGTCGCGCCGCCGAAGATGAGCCTCGACATCAACCGCAACTACCCCGGCAATTGGGTCACGTCGCAGGCCGGGGCGGGGCCGTACCCCCTCTCCGAGCCGGAGACGCGCGCCCTCGCCGCCTTCGTGATCGCGCACCCCAACATCGCGATGATCCAGAACTACCACACCACCGGCGGCGTCCTCTTCCGCATGCCGAGTTCCCGCCCGGACAGCGAGTCGCCCCAGCGCGACATCGCCCTCTACAAGCGGATCGGCGAATTGGGCGAGGAGGTCGTCGGCTACCCCTGCCGCTCGGTCTACGAGACCTATCCGGCGATCGATGATCGCGGCACCCGCTCAGCGGCGGGCGGCTTCATCGAGTGGACCTGGGACGGCCTCGGCCTCTTCGGCTTCGCCCCCGAACTCTGGGACATCGAGGGCCGCGCCGGGATCGAAGATCGCTGGCAGGGGCCGTGGCACACCAAGGACCAGAAGGAGGAGGACGGCCTCAAACTCCTCCGCTGGCTCGACGAACACCTGAACGGCGAGGGCTTCGAGCGCTGGCGTCCGTTCGACCACCCGCAACTCGGCGCGGTCGAGATCGGCGGCTGGCACACCAAGACGGTGCGCCAGAACGCGCCGCCCCAATTCCTCGAAGAGGAGTGCGCCAAGAACCACCGCTTCGTCCTGCGGCAGGCGGCGATCACCCCGCGCGTGCGGATCACCAAGGTCGAGACGGAGACGGTCGGCGAGGGGGTCCACATCGTCCGCGTCACCGTGGAGAACGAGGGTTTCCTGCCGACCAACATCAGCGACAAGGCGACCCGGCTCGGCGTCGCCAAGCCTGTCACCGCCGAGCTGACCGGCGCGGACGCGACCGTCCTCCTCGGCGAGCCGAAGCAGACCCTCGGCCACCTCGAAGGCCGCGCGCAGGCGACCGGCTGGGCGTTCAGCTTCGGCAGCACCATCCTCCGCAACGAGGCGCGCGCCGAATGGCTCGTCCGCGCGATCGGCCCGCTGATGCTGACCGTTAAGTCGGAGAAGGGCGGCACCATCCGCCAGGAGATCGCGCTGGACTAACCGGACGATTTTTCACCGCAGAGGCGCAGCGGCATGGAGGGCCGCAGAGACGAGGGACGATCGAACGCAGAGACGCGGAGCAAGAAGGAGCGCGCAGAGCGGGAACGAGAAATAACTCGTCTGCTCTGTACCGCTCTCTCTTCCTCCGCGTCTCTGCGCTTAGCCCATTCCTCCCGTCCCCGCTCTGTGCGCTCTGTGCGCTCTGTGGTGAAAAATCTCGTCCCCTCCTCATCCCCTCCTCATCGCCTCTCATCCTCTCTCCGCGTCGCTCTCTCTTCCTCCGCGTCTCTGCGTTCATCCGTCCCTTTCTCGTTCCTCCTCAGCGGTGAACTGCCCCCACCTCGCCCCACCCCCTCACCGATCCGCCCGCCCCAAAGTAGGACCACCGCTGGTACTTTCGGGCCGTAGTGTCCGCCCGCCCCGCCCCGTAGACTTTTGTTGATGACGCCGCCTGGTCATCGCTCGATCGAAAGGGCAAACCCATCGCGAGGTGGGGACGCAAAACCAGGGATCTCGCCCACCAAGCGAGACCGCCCGGTTGCCGTGGCGAGGACAGAGACCGCCCCTCCCCACCCGCACCACCCGGTGCCCTTTCTCCCGCGACCGCCGCCCGCCCGCCGGGTCGCCGTCCCAGGAGTCCGTTATGTTAACTTGGCAGCGCCGCGCTATAGTAGTCCTCTGCTGTGTCCTGCTCGCCACCGGTCTGCCCCTGGCCCGGCCCGTCGCCGCCGCCAGCTTCCCCGATCTCCCCGCGAACGGCGCGACCGCGACCGCGATCACCGAACTGGCGGCGCGCGGGATCGTGCGCGGCTACGACGACGGCACCTTCCGCCCCGGCACGATCGTCGAGCGTCGCCAGATGGCCGCGACCCTCGTGCGCGCCCTCGGCTGGTCGGGCCACACGCCGGCCCGCGACTTCCCCGATCGCGGCGCGACCGACGCGGAACTCTGGACCGCCCTGCGGATCCTCGCGGACATGAACGTCGTGCGCGGCTTCCCCGACGGCACGGTCGGCCCCGAGCAGCCGCTGACCCGCCAACAGGCGATCAGCGTCATCGCCCGCGCCTTCATCGCCGCCGGGGTCTGGTCCGCCAAGCCCGCTGGCGCGTCGCCGTTCGGCGATGTCGCGCCGGATCATCAGGGCGATGTCGCCCTCTACGTCGATGCCGTCGGCACCCCACCCGACG
>DATCMP010000266.1:0-27869 GCA_036563365.1 Thermomicrobiales bacterium | reverse complement strand
CGTCCACGCGGCAATAGACGGCGATGATAAACTCCTCCGTAGGCATGCGCCCCTCCTCAGTGCTGCGGCCCAGACACCCACAGCATCGAGGGGGCGCGTGCCCCCGTCAAGCACTAGCACCAGTGGTTAGATAACCGGGCCTATGCGTACGTCGCCACCGCTGCTGGTCGGCGGCGGGCTAGCGAGATAGGGAAATTCTTGCTACACTTCTCCGGCGCGCCTATGGTGTAGTGGTAACATAACAGCCTTCCAAGCTGTGGTCGCCGGTTCGAACCCGGCTGGGCGCTCCAACGACATGAAACGGCGACTCTCACATGAGAGTCGCCGTTTTCTTCTACCTGCGACAATAGGGAAAGAGCTACTCGCCGTGATGGATGGCGAACGGCTTGCCGTGCGGCTCGGGCACCATGTCAGGTCGGGTGCTATCGAGGATGACCTCGTGCAGTTCCAGCTTGTTCGGACCGCTATACGCCTCGCGCGGCAGGCTACCGGAACGCGCATGACCCTGCGTGAACTCCGGCGAGTGGACCCAGGATTCGAAATGTTGCCGACTCTCCCAGTGGGTCATCACGATATAGGGGTCGCCCGGACTGCTCGGTCGCAACAGTTGATTGCTGACGAAACCGGCCATCTGATCGACGAGCCCCGCCCGGTTACGAAAATTCTCCTCGAACTGCTCGGCAAACTCCGGATTGACGAAGATCCGGTTCATCGTGGTAATCATCGGCGGCCTCCCTAACACCAATAGTCGATTCATTCGCAGAGTCAACAGCTACAACCTGATCCACAGTAGCGTAACAGAGACCACAACTGATAGCGAACCGCGATATGTCGCCTTGTCTAGCGTTTCTGCACGTACCCGCGCCTATCTTCGCGCGAATATGCCTCGCGCCCTCTTCATTTCGACAAGTGGCGGTATAATATGGGCAGAGCTTTGCAGGATCGGCATGAAATCGAGCCAAAGCCCGAGGCGTGCGCTTCCTCATCTGGAGGTCTCGCAGAACACGAGACGGTTAAAAGGACGCTGCCGTGAAATTTCGTTCAGCCACCGCAAATCTCGCCCCCGACTTCGCCAATACCGCCCCGACAGAGGAGCAGTCGCAACCTTCCGGGGTGGCGCAGGCCGCGCAACCGGAGTTAACCACGCTGCCACCGGGGGCGGATCGCGGCTTCACGTTCGCCATCCTGCTCTCGGCGTTGCGCTGCACCGCGCAATATGTGATCTTGCCATTTGTCTTGCCGTGGCTCGGTGTCGCCGCCTCGATCCCACCGTGGCTCACGCTGGCTTTCAGTGCCATTGCGCTCTTCTCGCTCGTACGCAATCTCCGCTACCTCTGGCGGATGCGCTATTCCCGGCGCTGGAGTTACCTCGGCCTCGCCCTGGTCGTCGGCATCGGCTTGCTGATCTTCGTCGGCGTAGATCTGCGCGCCCTCCTCCGCTGAGCACCGCAAGAACCGATCGCCATAATCCAAAGCGGGTGGCACTTTTCAGGAGGTGCCGCCCCTTGCCGTATCAGCGGGCGACATGAATGAAGGGGCGAGGGTTGCCCCATAGAGCGCCCAGAGGACAGAGAGAAAGAGTCGGAGAAGATACCGCGGCACCATCCACCATCGCCGCGGCCATGCAGGCGGCGGTTCTCCCGCGAGCGGCACGACCGGCACCGAACGCGGTGGAAGGGGGCTAGGCGGTCGAGCGTTGGGAACGGGCACCCGGCGTGGCAACACGGCGGGCGTCATCCTTGCCCTGACCAACAACGCCGAACTGGCCCAAGTGTGCCTGCTAGGGTCGCCGCAGCGACGGAGCGGGATTCATCTCACCGCTCACTCGTCCAACGTCTCGGCGATCGTTTCGTCGCTGGCCGCCAGATCGAGCGATTCACCATCGCTGGTATCGGGTGATTGCGGCAAAAAGCCGAAGGTGTACGATTGCGCCACGATGTCGCGCAAGGCCAGCCGCTCAGCCGCCGCCAGGGTCGAGCGGAGCGGATGATCGGGCATCGTCGTCGCCAGCATCGTGCGGACCTGACGCATCAGATCGAGGGTCTTGTTAATGGTCAGGACCAGATCGCCCTCGCTGAGTTCGATCGTCCCCGTCAGTTGAGCCATCGAAACCCCTTCACACCAGGCACGCAGCACCCCGAAGAAACTTTCGTTATGCCCGGTCGAGATGAACAGGTCATTCTGACGCTCGGTGGCGATCACCACACGCGCGATCTCGTCGATCATATCCCGACGCTCGACCAGATGAGTGGAAAGCTGGTAGCGATTGGCCCCCCGGAAATCGCGGTCGAACGCGAACCAGGAGAAGATTTCGGCCACATCAGCCGGGCGTAGATCGTCGAAAACACCGTGATCCAGCAGTTCGGTGATCACCAGCCCGTTATTGTCGAAGATGCCCGCCAGGGCATCGGCCTTATTCGTGGGCTCACCACGGTGGAGATAACCGAACCGGTGCAGGACATTGGCGATCCCGCGAATCAGCAGGCGAACCCGCTCCTCCTCACGCCGCAATTCCTCGGCGAGGCGTGAATCGTAATCGGCGCGTTCGCGATCCAGCCGTTCCGCCTCGCGCAGGTTATTGCGATGCTCTTTTCGCACCGGACAGGTATGGCAAACGTGCGTGACACGACGTTCGGTCAGCTCGGCAACTTGCTCGCGCGCCGCGACCAGGGCCGCGGTGAGTTCGGTCGTTTCGGTGGCGATCGTGCGCGAACGCTCCTCGCGGTGGCGCGCGGCCCAGGCGTCGAGATCGGGCAGATCCAGATCGGCAACCTCGGCGCGGATCGCCGCGATCGTCGCTTCCCCCACGATCGCCGCCGCATCCGGTTTCGCGCTTTGCAGGTCCATCAGCGCTTGCGGCAGTTCGACCCAGGCTCCGCGCGGCGTCAGGTGATCGACCAACCGATATTCCTGGATCAGCACAATCGGCGTCGGCGCAGGCACCGCGTCCGCGTCGGGCGACACCGTGTAGGGATCGACTAGTAAAAACAGACCGATCCCCGCGCCATTCCCCCGGCCAACGAACACGGCCCAGCCCTGCTCACGCAGGTGGATAAGCGAACCCGGCACCAGGGTGCGGAACGCATTCCGTAGCGCCTGCCGACCCGGCTCCTGCCACGGTACCCCGATGAGCGCCTGATTCAGCACATCGATTTCAGCCTGCGAGGTGCGCTCCTTCGTGTTCGCCGTATCGATCATCTTGCCCAAACGACCATATTCGTGCAGGAGGTCGTCGCCATTGTCATACCCGATCAGGCAACCGCGCGGCACGTTGGTCGCCCGCTCGCCCGCCGCCAGCGCCTCGTCCTCCAGGTCGCGGATTCGTCTGGCCGTCTGGAACTGGGCGAGGCTCTGGCCGAGGAGTTGCCGCACCCGCTCGCCGCGCGGCGGATCCCAGAGATTCAGCACGGTGTTATAGCGCACCTTAAAGGCGCTGCGTACCGGGTGCAACGGCCCGGTCGCCACCGCCAGGGTCTCTTCGAAGGTCACGTATGGGGAATATGGCACGAGCACATGCCCCTCGGCATCCATCCCCCGCCGCCCGGCGCGCCCGGCCATCTGCTGGAACTCGTTCGGGATCAGCGGGCGGGTTCGCTGCCCGTCCCACTTCGACATCCGCCCGACCACCACCGCTCGTGCGGGCATGTTGACCCCGAGCGCGAGGGTATCGGTGGCGAAGACGACCCCCATCAGCCCACGCACGAAAAGCTGCTCGACCAGTTGTTTCAGGATCGGCAGCAACCCCGCGTGGTGGAACCCGATCCCGCGCCGCGCCAGGCGCGCCACGAGTTGCACCTGTTCCAACTGGCGATCGGCCGCCCCCATCTGCCCCAGGTGCGCCGCGATGATCCGCTCGATCTCGCCGCGCGCCGCCGCGCCGAACTCGGCGACGAAGTCGAGTCGGAGATTGGCGCACTGCTCGGCATACCGCTCGCAGTCGCGTCGACTGAAGAGGAAATAAATCGCGGGCAGCAGCTTCTTGTTGCGTAATTGCCGCACGATGTCGTTCGGATGTGGCTCGACTCGCAGCGCCTCCGGGCCGGATGGGGCACCGCGCCGCCTGATCTCGCCGCCGATCCGGTTGAAATTCGCGACCTGCTGGCCGGTATGATCGATCACCAACCGCGCCTCGCCATCGAGGAAATAGTAGAGGGCCAGCGGCACCGCCCGTTCGAGGTGCGTGATCAAGGTGATCGGTCGATGGGTGCGGCTGATCCACGCGGCGATCTCGCCGGCGTTGGAAACGGTGGCCGAGAGGCAGACGAACTGGATATGCTCCGGGCAAAGGATAATCGCCTCTTCCCAAGTGGTGCCGCGCTCGGGATCGGCGAGATAATGGATCTCGTCGAAGATGATCACATCAACCGCGTCGAGCACCCAGGGGGTCTGGAGGAGCATATTCCGCAGCACCTCGGTCGTCATCACGACGATCTGGGCGTCCGCATTCTCGGAGATGTCGCCGGTGAGGAGGCCGACCCCTTCCGCATAGGTCTGGCGCAGGTCGCGGAATTTCTGATTAGAGAGCGCCTTGATCGGCGTCGTGTAGAAGACACGCCCGCGTCGGCGCACCCCCTCATAGATGCCGAATTCCGCCACGACGGTCTTGCCGGTGCCGGTCGGTGCCGCCACCATCACCGAGTCACCAGCGAGAAAGGTGCGGATCGCGGTTTCTTGAAAGGGATCTAGCGCGAATGGATACGTCGCGGCGAACTGCGCGACCTGGCGATCGATCTCGGCGTTGTCCACGTTCCTCCCGGTGCTGCGCTCGGCGTCTCGTTGCGACAATTGTTGTCAATTACAGTGTACAACGTCGCGTGGCACCCTCGCCGCAGCACCAGCGCACAGCCTCAAAGCCTGAACGTTGCTCGACAATGCCGCTCACGGCTTAAATCCACACGCGGTCGGATCTTTGCAATCGAGCGTGAAACTCACCTCGACGCGACCGCTCGCCGGCACCGTGACCGTCTTCGAGCCGTTCACCGCCCCGGAAACGGTCACGGTCACGCTCCCCGCAGGGACGTTGCTCAACAAATAACTGCCCTGGCTCGTGCGCGTGGAGAGGCCCGTTGCACTCACCAGGACACCGGTAAGATAGCTACAATCCCCGTTATAGCAGCCCTGCACAATCCCGAATACCGTCCCTGGCTTCGCCGGGGCCGGAGTCGCGGTGGCGGTCGGCGCACGCGGCGGCAGCGTCGGCGGCGCGGTAGGCACGACGATCGTCGGGGTACTGGTCGGTGGGGCCGACGGCGCGGTTGGCACTACCGTCGGCGGTATCGGCGTGCTGGTCGGCACCACCGGCGGTGCCGTTGGCGGTACAGGCGTTGATGTCGGCGCGACCGGAGTTGCCGTCGGTGGAGGCTGACTGGTAGGCGGAACGGTCGTGACGGGCGGGGCCGTCGGCGGCGCTGTGGTCGGACGCACATTCGTCGGCGTCGGTGGCGCAATCGTCGGTGTTCGCGGGGCGGTTGTCGGCGGAACGGGGGTTGAGGTCGGGCGTACGGTAGGGCTCGGCTGGCTCGACGGCTCAGGTGTCGGCAGCGGCGTGGTGGAGGGCATAGCTGTCGGGTTCGCGCTCGGCGCGGTTGTGCGCGAGATGTAGCGATCCACCTGATCGATATAGCTCGTGGGACTGTCCTTCCCGCCGACGATCAGGAGCGATCCGTCGGCGAGCAGCGTCGCCGTATGCTCAGCGCGCGCGGTGGGGGTATTCATCAACGACCAGATATTCGTGGTCGGATCGTAGCGTTCCGCCGTTCCTAATGGGGTCGTGCCATTCGGTGCATAGCCGCCCACGACGAGGAGTTGGCCACTCGGCAACAGCGTCGCACTATGACCGGAGCGCGGCGACGCGAGTGACGCGATCGGCCGCCACGTTCCGGCCTGCGGATCGAAAACTTCTGCCGAGGCTGCCGGGACCGTCGTCGCGCGAGTAGCGACGAACTGGAGCCCGCCGCCGCGTGTTGCGGCCGTCTGCCCGCCGACGATCAGGATACGGCCATCGGGGAGCAGATTCGCGGTATGACCCGCTCGCCCGGTCGATAGACTCCCGGTGTCCGCCCAAGCCCCACTGGCGGGATCGAAGATCTCGACCGCCGGGGTCACGTCGCGCTGTCCATCAGCGGCGACCGTCTCACCGCCCGAGACGACGACGCGCCCATCCGGCAAGACTATCGCGGTATGGCCCACCCGCGACCGCCCGAGATCGCCAACCCGACTCCAGCTATTCGTGCGCGGATCGTAGAGCTCCGCCGAGGCGAGGACACGCTGCTGGCCGGAAGCGGGGTCAATCGTCTCGCCGCCGACGATCAGTACCCGCCCATCGGGCAAGACCGTCGCGGTGTGATGCTGGCGACCCAGGGATGCGGCGGCGGCAGGACGCCAGCTATTGGTGGCCGGATCGAAGAGTTCGACGCTGTTCGTCACCGTTGCGGGCATACCGGGCAGCACGGTATCGCCGCCGACGACCAGCACCTGACCGGTAGGGAGTGGCGTGGCGGTGTGTCCCATCCGGCCCAGATTCATCGCCGGGCCGGACGACCAGATATTCGTGCGCGGATCGTAGATCTCCGCGCTGCCGAGCGAATTGGCGTTCGATTGGCTCCGCTCGCCACCGATGATCAGCACCCGCCCGTCGGGCAGGATGCTGGCGGTGTGCCCGGCGCGGGCTTGCAGCAGCGAACCGGCATTGACCCAACCGCCGCTCGCTTCCACGCCGCCGCCAGGCGCGCCGATCGTGCCGATTGGGGTCCCGATCGGCGTGCGACTCGCCGTACCGGTTGCGCGTGTCGGCGCCGCGAGGGTGACAGTTGCCGTACCGCCGGAGGTGCTTGTAGCGGCAGCTGTGGCCGCAACCGTCGGGGGCGGCGGTGCAGTCGGTGTCGCGGCCCCCGGCCTGCTACAGGCGACGAGGAGTACGACCACACCGAAGAGGATCAGCCGATGCGTCGCTACGGCGAAGCGCCGGTAGGTTCGCTTGCCCTGCCGGTAGGCGTTCATGAGCGTCTACTCCGCAACGTGCCTCTTCTGTTTAACGACGACACCGTCACCCAATGGTACGTTAATTCGCCGCTGATGTTTCACCCGCCGAGTCATCGCCCACCGGCGCCGCATATAACCTCGCGATCTCATCGGCCGCGAATTCGGGTAGCGGTCGGTCGCCGGAGGGGTCGCATAAGCGCAGACCCTCCTCCTGCGCGGTGAAGGTGCCGATAACTGTGCCGACGATCTCCGCCTTCGCGAGTTCAGCGACGATCTGTAGGGTAGCCTCCGGGGGCGCGACGATCAGCAGGGAACCAGAAGCGATCAGCCCGAGCGGATCGAGGCCATAGTCGGCGCACAGCCGCGCCGTTTCCGGATAGATCGGGAGGGCCGCCGCGTCAATCGTCAGGCCGAGCCCCGCGGCTTGCGCCAATTCGCGCAGGCCGGTCGCCACGCCGCCCTCGGTCGGATCGTGCAGGCCGGTCGCCCCGGCCGCGCGGGCGATCGCTGCGTCGCGCACGACGCTGATCCCGGGGTGATGCAGGAAACGTTGGCAGCGCGTGGCGAACGCCGCGCCATGCCGCGCGCTCACCTCTCCCGCCCGCTCACCGGCGATCAGGGCGGTCCCTTCGACCGCGAGACCTTTGGTCAAGATGATCTGGTCGCCCGGTCGTGCGCGACCCGGCTCGACCAGTTCGGCGCGCGATGCCTCACCGAGCAGCGTGCCGACCAGGATCGGGCGATCGAGGCCGTGGGTGATCTCGGTATGCCCGCCGACGAGCGCGATCCCGAGCGTGGTACACGCGTCGTGTAACCCGGCGAAGATATCCTCAACCAACGTCGGCGTCGTGCTGCCCTCGGGCAGCAGCGCGGTCACGAACAACCAGCGCGGGGTCGCCCCCAAGCAGGCGAGGTCGTTCGCGTTGACATTGACGAGATACCAGCCGATCTGGGCGGTCGCGAAGGTGATGGGGTCGGTCTTGACCACCATCGCCCGCTCTGTATCGAGGGCGATCGCCGCAGCGTCGCGCCCGATCCCCGGCCCGATGATCAGTCGCTCATCGGTCATGGCGTAGCGCGCCAGTAAACGTTCCAGCAAAGCGCTCGGCAATTTGCCCAAGGGGAGTCGTTCTTCCAACGGAACCTCACAGTACGTCGCCGCGCGGCGTAGTACATGCTGAAGAGTCAGCGCGCAGGAATAGTACCGGAAACCCGTTCACCAGCGCCCCAACCCACCCAAACCGCGTGGGCGGGCAGGCAAACGTGTCGCGCACGATAATGTACCGGCAGCATCACCATACCGCCGATCAACCGCAGGAAAAGTGCGGCAAAGCAGGGGACAGGTGCGCTACGACGTTCGCGCGGATACTATCGCCCCCGCTGCAACGTTCCTTGCCGCTATTGGTTTGGTCGACGCAATGTGGCCTCTTCCTGCCGCTCCCACTCAGCTCTTGTTATCGCGTATTCGACATCTTCGCCTTCCCAGACGACCTGATCGGCCCCGTGCGCGGCTAGCTCCTCTGGGGTCATCCGGAACCTCCGCATCAACCGCATCCCCACCTTCTCCATCACCCGACGCGAGGCGAGGTTATCCTCGTAGGTAGAAGCAAACACCCGCTCGACGCCGAAGTCGGTAAAGCCTTTGCGGATTAATGCTCGGGAGACTTCGGTGCCGTAGCCCTTGCCCCAGGCCGCTTTACGTAGGCGATACCCCAGTTCGGGCTCGTCAGGGCTGCCGGATGACTCCGGGCGAAAATGAAACCAACCCAAGAAGTCGCCGGTAGACCGCTCGATCGCCACCCAGTAGCCATAGCGGTCGCCACGTTCGTAATACCGCAGGAATGCCGGGAGGATGTCGTTCTCGATCGTGGCGCGCGGTGTTGGTATGCCGCCGCTGAGGTAGCGCATGACGTCGGGATCGCTATCGAGGGCCACCAGGTTATCGACATCGTCTGGCGTAAACCGGCGCAAGATGACTCGCTCGGTTTCCAGATAGATCTGCATCGTGAACCCCCGCGACAAGCCCAACACACGACCGATCGGCCGCAGGCGATAGGCGGGCAGGATAGCGAACGGGCGGTCCCGATGCAACCTCCGGCCGGATATCGGCGAATCCCCCGACAGCCTTCTGGAAAATCGCCCTGTGGTATACTTGCTCATGGCGCAACACCCTGTTCGCGTCAAATCGGCACGCGCCCTGACTATGCGCGGTGTGCCCGAGGGCAAGCGATCCTCCCGGGTTCGCGTGATGGGATGATGGGCGCGGATGGACAACACAGCAGGAGGCAGGCAATTGGCAACGACGGCAGAAGAACGACCACGTAGCCCGATGGACCCGGAGACCGAGCGTCAGACACTCACCAAGCTCCTGGAAGCGGGCGTTCACTTCGGTCATCAGAAGAAGCGCTGGAATCCGAAGATGCGCCCGTACGTCTTCACCGAGCGCAATGGCATCCACATCATCGACCTGCAGCAGACCGTCCGGCTACTCGAAGAGGCCGCCGAGCGCGTGGCCGACGCGACGCGGCGCGGCGGGCGGATCCTGTTCGTCGGCACCAAGAAGCAGGCGCAGGATGTGATCAAGCGCGAGGCTGAGCGCAGCGGTCAGGCATACGTCAACCAGCGCTGGCTCGGTGGCACGCTCACGAATTTCGTGACGATCCGCTCGCGGCTTCGCTATATGCGTAACCTCGAGTCGCAAATGCGGACCGGTAGCTTCGAGCTATTGCCGAAGATCGAGCAGGTCCGGCAGACGCACGAGTATGAGAAGCTGACCCGGATGCTCGGCGGTATCCGCGAGATGGAGCGCCTGCCAGCGATCGTCTTCGTCATCGATCCGAAGCGCGAGCAGAACGCGATCGCCGAGGCGATGCGCCTCGGGATCCCGATCATGGGGATGGTCGATACCAACTGCGATCCCGATCAGATCGATTTCGTCATCCCGTCGAACGACGATGCGATCCGCTCGATCCGCGTGATCGTCAACCGGATCGCCAATGCGGCGCTCGAAGGGCGCGGCATCAGCGGTGCCGAGGGCCTGACATTCGAGGAGATGCTCGACGTGCCGCCAGCGGTGGACGGCGTCGACGGCGATGATGAGGAAGTGCCGGTCCCCGGCGACGCCGACAACGAAGACGCAGAGACCACCGAGGCTTAACACGCTCGTCGCGCCAGGAACGGGCGGCGAGCCGTTGGAGCCGCTGTCCGTTCCCAGAACGCCGCGCGAACCGGTGACAACAACGAGATCGCTGTCGGGTGGGTCGAGCATAATATCCGATGGTGTTACGCAAGGTAAGAAGAGGGAGTAATGGCTAAGATTGGTGCCGCCGAGGTCAAGAAGCTGCGCGAAGCGACCGGCGCTGGGGTGATCGAGTGCCGGAATGCGCTAGCGGAGACCGGCGGAGACCAGGCGAAGGCGACCGAGTTGCTGCGGCAACGGGGGATTGCCAAGGCCGGCAAGAAGTCCGACCGGGTCGCGAATCAGGGTCTGGTCGAGGCATATATCCACGGTGGACGCGTCGGCGCGATGGTCGAGATCAACTGCGAAACCGACTTCGTCGCCCGCAACGAGACATTCCGCACCCTGGCGCGCGAGATCGCGATGCAGGTGGCCTCGATGAATCCGCGCTACGTCAGCGCCGAGGAGCGGCCCGCCGAGTTCACGGCCAGCGATCCCGACCATCAGGCGCTGCTCGATCAGGACTACATCCGCGATAGCAAGCGGACGATCGGCGATATGGTCAAAGAGGCCATCGCAACCCTCGGCGAGAATATCGTCGTACGTCGCTTCACCCGTTTCGAACTCGGGAAGAGCGACGCGGCGACCAACGAGGTCGAGACCGACGAGGCAACCGCCGTTTCCTAATGCTCCAGACCGACGCCTCCCCGGATTTCCGGGGAGGCGTCGCCTTAACCGTGAGATGGGGGGTGGCGATGATCGAGGTGCAAGAACAGGTGGCGCAGCCGGTCGCGCGCTATTCGCGCGTGTTGCTCAAACTGAGTGGCGAAGCGCTGATGGGCGATCAACCCTACGGGATCGATCCGAAGGTGATCAATCTGATCGCCGGGGAGATTTCGCACGTCTGCAAGATGGGCGTGCAGGTCGCGGTGGTTGTCGGGGCCGGGAATATCTGGCGCGGGATCTCGGCGGCTTCCTCAGGGATGGATCGGGCCAGCGCCGATTATGCGGGGATGCTGGCGACGGTGCTGAACGGTCTCGCGCTGCAAGACGCGCTGGAGCGGATCGGGATCCACACGCGGGTCCAGACGGCGATCGAGATGAATGCCGTCGCGGAGCCGTACATCCGTCGCCGGGCAATTCGCCACATGGAAAAAGGGCGCGTCGTCATCCTCGCCGCCGGGACCGGCAACCCCTATTTCACCACCGACACCGCCGCCGCCCTGCGCGCGGTCGAGATCGGTGCCCAGGTTCTGTTGATGGCGAAGAATGGGGTCGATGGTGTCTACAGCGCCGACCCACGTCACGATCCGCTCGCCGAGCGTTTCACCCATATCACCTACCTTGAAGCACTCCAGCGCAATCTCCGGGTGATGGATGCCTCGGCCCTGTCACTCTGCATGGACAACGGCACCCCGATCATCGTCTTCGACCTGAATCGCACGGGCAATATCGTCCGCGCGGTCCTCGGCGAGCCGATCGGCACGATCGTGTCGGCGCAGGCAACCGACACGGTCGCGATGACGCCAGCAGGGAGCTGAACACCCGGTACGCGGCACGACGGCGCACCTATTCATTGCTCGCGTAATCGCGACGCCACACCGCGCGTTTGATAGAACGGACTGCACAGACCGCTAGCCAATGGTGGGAGGACTGCGATGATCGAAGAAGTGATCGATGAAGCGACCGCACGGATGGAAAAGACGATGGAGGCGCTGCAGCGCGAACTGATGGCTGTACGCACCGGTCGTGCCGCACCATCGCTCGTGGAGCGGGTCATGGTGGAACAGTACGGCACCGATATGCCGCTGAACCAACTCGCCAATATCGCCGCCCCCGAAGCGCGGATGATCACGATCACGCCGTGGGACAAGAGCGCGATCGGCGCGATCGAGAAGGCCATTCGCAAATCAGAGCTCGGCCTCAACCCGACGAATGACGGTTCGCTGATCCGCATCAGCATCCCGCCGCTCACCGAAGATCGCCGCAAGCAGATGGTCAAGGTCGTCCACACCAAAGTGGAAGAGGCCAAGATCGCGGTGCGGAATATCCGCCGCGATGCGATCAGCCAGGCCCGCGAGTTCAAGGACGAGAAGATGGTCTCGGAGGATGACGAGCGACGGGCCGGTGTGCAGATCCAGGAGCTGACCAATAAGTTCACCGCGCAAGCGGACGAGTTGGGCAAGAACAAAGAACGCGACGTGATGCAGGTGTAGTGTCGTCGCAATGGTGGGAGCAGGCAGGTCGGGCCGGGATTTCGCGGTGACGAGCGACGCCGGGCATACCGCCAACTTTCCACCGATTCATCGCGGGGGCGCAAATGACCACAGTTGAGCCGCAGCGGGCACAGCCACGACACGATCCGCAGTCCGGCGTGCCGCGCCATGTAGCGATCATCATGGATGGCAACGGACGTTGGGCGCAGGAGCGGGGTCTGCCACGGGCGTTCGGCCATGATGCGGGGACCGAGAACATCCGGCGGATCGTTCGGGCGGCGGTCGAGATCGGGATCGAGTACTTGACCCTCTGGGCCTTCTCGACCGAGAACTGGAACCGCCCCGCCGACGAGGTGCAGACGATCATCTCGCTGATCGCCCGGTCGATCGAGCGCGAACTCGACGAGCTCGATCGCGAGGGTGCCCGGCTCAGGCATATCGGCTCGCTCGGCGGGCTCGATCCCCAGTTGGCCCAGGCGGTTGTGGGGGCGATCGAGCGGACCCGGAATAATGATCGGATCGTGCTGACGTTGGCATTCAACTACGGCGGGCGGGCGGAAATCCTCCACGCGGTGAAACGGTTGCTCGAAGATCGGGTCGATCCGACCACGATCGATGAAGCGCTCTTCGCGCAATACCTCCACACGCACTACCTGCCCGATCCCGATCTGATCGTGCGGACGGCGGGCGAGTTCCGCTTCAGCGGCTATCTCCCCTGGCAAGCGGTCTATGCGGAGTATTGGTCCGCTCCGGTGAACTGGCCCGATTTCGGGGCCGACGAGTTGCGCGAAGCGGCGGCGGTCTACAGTCGCCGGGTCCGCAAGTTTGGGGGCCTCGTGCCCAGCGCGCCCGACCCAACCGACGAACCGACGGAGACGGCGTGAGCACGACGACCAAAACGACCGATCCCGCTGAGGGAACCGCCCTCAGCGCGGTGACCATCTACACCGACGGTGGCTGCAAAGGCAACCCTGGACCGGGGGGCTGGGGGGTAGTATTGCTGGCGGGTAAACATCGCCGCGAACTGCAAGGTGCCGAGCCCGCCACCACCAATAACCGCATGGAATTGCGCGCGGCGATCGCCGGTCTCGCCGCGTTGAATCGGCGCTGTCGCGTGACGATGGTCACCGATAGCGAATATGTCAAGAACGGCATCACCTCGTGGATCGTCGGCTGGCAACGGAACGGCTGGCAGACGAAGGACAAACAACCCGTCAAGAACGCCGAACTCTGGCAGGAACTCCTGGCGCAGACGAGTCGCCACGAGGTGACGTGGCGCTGGACCAAAGGCCACGCTAACGATGTCGAGAATAACCGCTGCGATGAACTCGCGAATGAGGCAATCAGGGCGCTGAAGTAGGCAGCGTTAACACCGGGTCACCCCGTTACCGACCCGCGTGTCAGCCACCTTCACCTGTTCGTGTACGTGTCCCGGCACTCTACGGGGGTACTTGTGCTACGGCAGCGCGCCATCAGCTCGGTGTTCATCGTTTTGCTCACGCTCGGTCCCGCGATCTTCGGGCGCTCGATCTTCTCGGTCCTCGTCGCGCTGATTTTCAGCCTGATCGTCAATGAGTTCGAGGCGATGCTCCGTCAGGCGGGCCACCGCCCCTTGCGCGGCTTCGGGTACGTGGTGCTGCTGACCTTCATGGGCGCGGTCGTTTTCCAGTGGTGGGACCGTTGGGCGGCGGCGCTCCTCACTGGGGCCGTTTTCATCCCGCTCATCCTGATCATGTTCCGCACCGATCATGGCGGTGCGCTGACCGACTGGTCCCTGACCGTGGTGTCATCCCTCTACATCGCCCTGCCCGCCGTTCACTTCATCTTATTGCGCGACCTTCACGGGTCGTTGAACTTCTTCATCAACCAGATCGACGCGACCGGCGGCTGGCAGGCACCGCTGGGACTACCCACCGCGGTCGGGCTCGGCTGGTATCTCCTGGCGCAACTCGTGACCTGGCTCACCGATGTCGGCGCATACGTCTTCGGGCGGCGCTGGGGACGGCACAAACTCGCCCCGCTGATTAGCCCCGGGAAAAGTATCGAGGGGATGATCGGCGGCCTGATCCTCGGCGCGATTACCGCCCTCTGCTGCGATCTCGCCTTTGGCCTGCCGATCTCGCCGCTCGTCGCGGCGGCGATCGGCTTGCTCCTCAGCGGCCTCGGACAACTCGGCGATCTCGCCGAATCGATGATCAAGCGTCAGGCCGGGGTGAAAGACAGTAGCACCTTTATCCCAGGACACGGCGGCGTCTTCGATCGCCTCGATAGCCTGCTGATCGTCGCCACCGCGACATACTACCTCGCGCGGGCCTTAAACTGATGCCGCGAGGCACCCGCTTGCCGATACACTTGCCGCAGCGTAAGCGATTGGAGCCGTCGTGGTGGGGCGACAGTTAACCGATAACAATGTGGGGGAGGCGTGATGGCGCAGCACACTGAAGGGCAACCGCATGAGGGACCGCTGCGGATCGCGCTCCTCGGCTCCACCGGCTCGATCGGCACTCAGACGCTGGAAGTTGTCGAAGCCCAGCCCGGACGTTTCTCGATCGTCGCCCTGGCCGCACGCGGCGGTCGAATCGCTGTTTTGAACGAACAGATCCGCCGCTTCAACCCGTTGGTCGTGGCGATCGAGGATGACACAGAACGCGAGGCGGTCGATTTCCCCGCCGACCGTATCCTCACCGGCGCGGCGGGTCTGGAAGCGGTCGCGACCCTCCCCGAGGCCGACCTGATCGTGATCGCCACATCCGGTCATGCCGCTATCCGCCCAACGCTGGCGGCGATTGAGGCAGGCAAGGAGATCGCACTCGCGAACAAGGAGACGATCGTCTGTGCCGGGGAACTGGTGATCGCCGCCGCGCAGGCGCAAGGGATCACGATCCGCCCGATCGACAGCGAACACAGCGCCCTTTGGCAATCGTTGCAAGGCTCGCCCGGGATCAACGCGGTACAGCGACTGATCATCACCGGCTCCGGGGGGCCATTCCGTACCCTCAGCGCGGCGGCGATCAGGGAAGTCACGCCGCAGCGGGCCCTCCAGCACCCGACCTGGCCGACGATGGGCGGGAAAATCACGATCGACTCCGCCACCCTGATGAACAAGGGGTTGGAAGTGATCGAGGCCCACTGGCTCTTCGACCTCCCTTATGATCAGATCGACGTGATCATCCATCCCCAGAGCACCGTCCATAGCCTGGTCGAATATATCGACGGGGCGATCGTCGCTCAGCTCGGGATGACCGATATGCGCGGCCCGATCGCTTATGCCCTGACCTACCCCGAGCGCCCGTCGCTGCCATTCCCGAGGCTCGATCTCGCACAGGCTGGGCAGCTCACCTTCGAGGAACCGGACCACGAGCGCTTCCCTTGCCTCAAGCTGGCCTATCAAGCCGGGCGGGCGGGCGGTCTGTTGCCGACGGTGTTAAGCGCGGCCGATGAAGAAGCAGTCGCGGCCTTCCTGCGCGGCGACCTGGGGTTCGCCGGGATCTCCCAGACGATCGAAAGCGCGCTCGCTGCCTATAACGGTCCGAGCGTGGTCACCCTGGAAGGGATCGAAGAGGCCGATCGCTGGGCGCGCGACCACGCACGCACCGCGATTACGATGGGGTTGGGCAGGGCTAGTCCCTGACGCGCGGTCGTTGGCTCGGGCGATCGAGGAGCAACAGCAGCAACCGCACGATCAACCAACTGAGGAGCAGATAGATCAGGATCGCCAGCAATGACGAGACATCCAGGGTTGCCCCATTCGCGGCGGTTGGGGTGGCGACGATATTGCTGAACGGGGCGACGAAGGGGGCGGTGAAACCATAGATAAAGCGCGTGAAGCCGCTCGTCGGATTCGCGGCGATCAGCTTGAGGAGGACACGCAAACCCAGCGCGATCTGAATAACCGCGAAGCAGAAATAGATCACCCGCGCCGTCCAGGCCGCAGTCGAACGGCGCGGATCGAGGGCGTCCGCCTCCTCGACCGCGAGATATTCCGCGTCGAGTTCCTGATCCGGCACGACAATTGGCGTGGTGCGCTCCTCGCGACGTACCCGCACCTCTCGTTGTGGATCGGGAGGTTGGCGTACCATGACCTACCTTCTCATGGGAATCGTCACAAGGAGCGCAGGCCAGCATGGGAAATGTCGCAATCACAGGATCGCACATTTCGCTCGCCGCGATTGTACCCCAATAGGGGTGTACGGACAAAACAGGGCGGATCCACCATGCTGGTGGGTCCGCCCCGAAATCTCGCGATGACAAGAATAGCCTTAATGGGTCAGGTTCCCGACTACGAGAACCGGCGATGTCGGCGCGACACTCCCGCGCGGGCCGGGCTCAACCGTGACCGCGAGCGTCTGAAACTGCTCGAAGTTCGCTTGCACGGCGGTGGTCGTTGAGAGGAAGACCGTCTCCGGCTGCGGCGCGCCGCCATCTTGGATAAGCCAGATCTGATAGACCTGCCCCGGCTGCAACTCCGGCAACCCTTCGATAGTCACGACCGCTTTTTGCTGATCGCGCAGATAGATGACGTCACCCTTGATCGATTGACCAGCTTGCGCGGCACTGAGTTGCCAGCGCGTGGTGGTCAATTCACGCAGCGCCTGATCGCGCTCCAAGCGCGCCCGCCCGGCCTCGCGCAGCGCGCTGTCGCGCTCGGCTGCGGCTTGATCGCGCTCAACCCTCGCCTGGGTAACACCGCGCTGCAGATCGAGATTCCAACCGATCAGGCCCAACCCGAGTGCCAGCAAGAGTACGGCGGCGATAGCGTACGCCTGGGGGACCCGACGCCGTGCGCGGAAGGGGAGCGGGGCGACCGCTCTGGCCTCGGCGCGTTCAGCGGCGAGATCGGCCGCAACAGCGTCGAGCAAGCGCGTACGCAAGGCGGGAGACGGGCCGATCGCTGCATCCGCCTCGACGGTGAGCGGAAGCTGCGCGACCGTCGAACGAAAGTCACGCAAGGCAGCGGTGCAGATCTGACAACCTTCGAGGTGCTGACGAAACTCGGCCAACTCTCCACCATCGAGCGCACCGAACGCATAGGTAGCCGGAAAACCCTGCGCTTCGAACGAACAGGTCGTGGCATCGCGGCGGTTGCTGGTATCGCGTTCTCGTTCGTTCATTCGTACTCGACCCCAGCTCCTGCCAGTAACGATCGCAATTTCTGCAAGCCGATTCTCAAGCGGCCCTTGACCGTACCCACAGGGACATTCATTGCCCTGGCAATCTCTTGTTGCGTGTATCCATCGAAATAGGCCATCTGGATCGTTGCTCGCTGTTCTCGTGGTAGGGTTGCCATACTCGTCTGTAACAGATCGCGTTGCACATTCGTCTCGACCGTACCCCACGGATCATCGACCGAGAGGACACGTTCGAAATCATCGATCGCGACATCTTGTCGCGCGCGCCCCGAGACCCCGCGTAGCCGATCGATCGCCCGGTGATGAACAATCGAGAGGAGCCAGGTGCGGACGCTGCCACGACCGACTTCGAAGCTTACTGCGCGACGCCACACGCTCAGGAATGCATCCTGAACAACATCCTCGGCGGCGCTGCGCTCCCCAACGATGCGATAGGCAAGCCCGAAGGAAATGCCGTTGTACCGATCGTAGAGGACGGCGATTGCGCGTTCATCACGATCCTTAATCGCGGCTAATAACGCTTCGTCGCTTTCTGCCGTGATGTCGTCTGCACCGTTACTCAACGGGCCATTCCTCACCTACTGCTACGGACGCCATGACAAAAAGGATCATCACGGGAAACGGGGAAGGGCAAAGTTGCGGAAGAAGAATGCCGCCGTTGGACGTAGTGATGCCCCCCTTCGGGGCACGGGCCTAAGCGAAAGGCGCTTCAAATCCCTGCGATCGATCCACGATCACCCTACCGCTTTTCCTCATGATTATAACGTAATGGCGGTTTTCTCGTGGTTGTAAGTATCCCGGCTGTCCAGAAGAGATGGGTAGTATCCCGGCTAGCGGCGAAGGAGGAAGAGATCGCGCCTCATCACGAAGAGGTGACAAGGATTTCACCAATAGTGTTACCGGTGTTTACCGGAACGTTTACCTTCTGCCCATATGATGCACAGTATAGCGATGGGAATGTCGCCCCGCTAGCGCCGCTTTGCGTCCAGCTAGCTGAGCAATCGATGCGTAACCTGTGCATCTTTGGAGGCGCAGCCGGAACGGCCTCTTCTAGGGATTCATAGAGAGGTGCATTGATCCGATTCAGCATTGATTGCGTAGTAGGACTGTGACAACCCTTTGAGCAGTTGAAGGGTGGAGCGGAAAACCCTCGCAAGCCTGGAAGTCTTCGTAGGTACCTGATAACGAGCGCAACGAAGCGCACCATCAGGAGGTGGAGAGGATCAAACAGACCGGGTGACGTTCAGCATTTTCATAGCGCAATCCCGTGGAGTTAATCGTTTTACAGCGTAAGGAGAGGCAGATGGCACCGTTTTTCAAGGATGACGTCGAGGTGTTGAACTACGCGCTGACTTTGGAGCACCTGGAGGCGGCGTTCTACACGATGGCCGTGGCATCGGGCAAGCTGACCGGGAATAATCTGGCCTATTTCACCGTGATCCGCGATGACGAGGTTGCCCACGTCACCGCCATCAGCCAGGGGTTGACGCAGGCCGGAGCCACTCCGGTGAAGCCGCGCGCCTCGTATGACTTCGCCAAGTTGGGCGACATGACGACGCAGGCCGGTATCCTCAAGATCGCCGCGCTGCTCGAGGCGACCGGGGTCGGGGCCTATAACGGCGCCGCCCGCGAGATCACGAACAAGACGATCCTCGGCGTGGCCGGTTCGATCGTGGCGGTCGAGGCACGGCACACCGGGCTGTTGAACGCGCTGGTCGACCCGAACGCGAATCCGGTTCCCAACGCCTTCGAGAAGGTGATCAAGCCCGCCGACATCCTGGCCGCGGTCGGACCGGTCCTCGGCCCCGCACAATAGGTCGCCGCGCAACGGCCACCCCGATACGGATGACCTGGCGGGCGGCATGATGGTCGGCCCCCAGCAGTAAGGAGATAGCGATCATGGCCCTCACCTCGATCCTGACGACCGGCCTGAGCCGGCAGTACTCGCGGCGCGGCGTGCTGCAGGGCGGCGTCGCCCTCGGCGCGGGCGCGGTAGCCCTCTCCGCACTCGGCATCCCGGCCCTCGGCTTCGGCGGCGCGGTCGGCGCGGCGGCGGCGGGGCCGCTGGACAGCGACGTGGAGATCCTCAACTACGCGCTGACGCTGGAGTACCTGGAGGCGGCGGCGTACAAGGCGATCAACGACGCGGGCGTCCTCAGCGGGCGGGCGGCGAGTTACTTCAAGGCGTTCGGTGCCCACGAGCAGGCCCACGTCGATGCGCTCATCGCCACCATCCCCAAGCTCGGCGGTACCCCGGTCGCGATGCCGACCTTCAACTTCTCCAGCGTGCCGACCTCGGCGGCGGAGATCGTCAAGTTCTTCCAGATGGTCGAGGCGGTCGGGGTCAGCGCCTACCTCGGCGCGGCTGCCAGTATCAAGAACTTCGATGTCCTTGAGGCGGCCCTCTCGATCCACGCGGTCGAGGCGGAGCACGCGGCGGCGTTGGCCGATCTGGTCGCCCCGGGCACCAACCTCTTCTCCCCGAGCCCGTTCGAAACCCCGCGCACCCCTGCCGAGGTGCTGCAGATCGTCGGCCCATTCCTCGCCGCCGCTCCGGCTCCCCAGCCGATGCCCGGCCTCCCCAACACCGGCGGCGGCTTCGCCGCTGGTGGTGCCGACCTCCTCAATCGCGAACTCAGCCGCGCACGGTAATCACCCAAGCCCAGCTACGTTCAAGCCCCCGTTCGCACCTAGGTGCGAACGGGGGCTTTTTTGTCTGCCCGTCGGGTATGGACGATCCACACCATTGTGCTAAGCTATCGTCGAACTTGACCGACACCTCTGAGGAAAAGGACAGGAATCGATGCTTTCACCCGCTGAGCGCAACGCCTTGATCACGCAATATGCCGCCGGTCCGGCGCGCCTCGTCACGGCGTTGGCGCTGGTGCCGACAGAGGCGGTGCAATGGCGACCAGCCGCTGGCGAATGGTCAGCACACGAGGTCATCCTGCACTGCGCCGACTCGGAGGCGCTTAGCGTCGGTCGGATACGCTATCTGCTGGTTGAACGCGAGGTGCGGATCGTCGGCTACGATGAGGCTGCCTGGGCGATCACGTTCGATTACCATGCCCTGCCAATCGAACCGGCGTTGGCGACGATCGCCGCCGTGCGTGCCAACACCGTCCCGATGCTCGAACGGCTCGATGAAGCCGCCTGGACACGCGCGGGGGAGCACAGCGAGTCGGGGCGCTATAGCGCCGAAGACTGGCTGCGGATCTATGCCGAACATCTTGAACTACACGTCGTGCAGATCGAGCAAAATATCGTCGCCTGGAATGCGTACGCGAAGCCTCCGGTCGAGGTAGGCGCGTAGACCATCGGCTTCCGGGCAGTGGGCGGTTGCTTAAACCGTCCACACCCCTGCGCGCAGCCAGCGGCTAAACTCCGCGCCGAGCAATACCGGATCTTCGAGGAAGAAGCCGGTGGGGATCGTGGCGGTGCTGATCCGCATCCGCAATAACAATGGCCCATCCTGGGTGCGTGCGCCTTCCAAAGCGGCGCGTAGAGCGCCTGGGGTACTCTCGATATCGGAGGCGCTCGCCCACCCACAAGCGCGGGCCACGGCCACGAAGTCGGTCGTCGCGGCGGCCGTGGGCTGCCCACCCGTCGCCAGATAGACACCGTTGTCGAGGATGAGCAACACCAATTTTTTCGGCTTCAGATTACCGATCGTGCTCAGCGCCGAGAAGCCCATCAAGGTGCTGCCATCCCCTTCGACCACTACGAGCGAGTCATGCCGGGCATCATCCTCGATCCCCAGCGCGATGCCGAGGCCGATTGCCGCAGGCAGGCCCATCGCGTCGAGTACATAGAGATGATTCGGCTTCCTGCCCGCCACGGTCAGCATCTCTCGGATGGTGCCGCCTAGGGTGAGCACCACCGGGTCGGCGGCAAAAACCTCATCGACAATCCGCAGGGCATCGGGGCGGGAAATCATCGCGATCGCACGCGGCTCGGTTGTAGCCATCGGCACCTCTCCAAACGGGCCGCCATACCTCGGTCGTGTAGCCACTCGAACGCGGCCCGCGCGATCGGCGGATACTCCGACCGGGTCAGCCATCCATCAGGTTGACGAGCACAAAAATCGGGCGGTGGGTGGTCTGCGCGAAGGTATTGGCGCGCACGATCGTCTCGGCCCAACGTTCGATAGGCGTCCGGCTATCCAGTTGGAACCACCGGATCTGGGCCGCATCGAGGATCGCTTCGGATCGCTCACTGATATGGTGGATCATACTGTTGTATTCGCCGAGCCCCCCGCGCCGGGCAACGACGATCAGCAACGGCAGATGATACGGTGCGGGAAAGGTATTAAGCGCCGTGAGCAGATTCCCGATCCCATTATCCTGAATGATCATCACCGCCGACGCGCCGGTAAGGGCTAAACCGGACAGGATCCCGATCCCTTCCTCTTCACGCGGTATCGGGACGCAACGGAAACCATCCTGCCCATCTCGCGCGAGGAAGTGACCGATGATCGTTTTAAGCGTGCTCGATGGCAGATGCAGAACCCACCGGGGGCCAACCGCTTCGATCCCCGCGATCACCGCCGCGCTGCGCTCATCGCTCGGCACGCTACTCCTCACCACGAGTGCCTCTTTCCATCGGATCACAAACGCAACAATTTCCGGGATCAGCTACTGACGAACGGCCCGGCCCATCCACACCCATTTTGATGCACCGATATTCGATCGCACGCGGCGATCGGCATCATGACGCAGCGAAACGCTCGGCGGCGAACGGCAGCAAAGCCTCCAGCACCACATCCGGTTGCTCTTCAGCTACATAGTGCCCGCAGCCAGCAATCGCGCGTCCACGCACATCGGTCGCTACCTGTCGCCAGATGTCGAGGACCGGTTGATTCGAGAGGTTCCCCCGATTGCCCCATAACAGCAATGTCGGGGTGGTCAGTAGCCGCCCGGATTTACGTTCGGCGCGATAACGCGGGACATCCTGCCGATAGGTCGCCCGGTAGTCATTGAGACCCGCCTCGATTGCGCCGGGCTGCAGCCAGCAGCGGCGATATTCGAGCCACGAACCATCCGCCTTCAGCCGTGCCAGCAACCCGGGGGAGCGACTGAGGAAACGTTCCAAATATTCTTCCTCATGCCCCACGATCAGTTGCTCGGGTAATTCATCGACGAGATGGAAGACCCAATGCCAGTACCGCTCGGACACTTCCGCGGCGCTCAAGCGGTCGTAGACATACTCCACCGGCAGAATATCCAGCAAGGCGAGGCCGCGCAACCGCGTCGGGTGATCGAGCGCGTAGCGACGGGCCACCCGCGCACCGCGATCATGCCCGACGATTAGTGGCTCGACGAGGCTCAGATGCGCGATGAGCGCGGCCAGATCAGCGGCCATCGTCCCTTTGTCGTAACCCTCTTCGCCCGCTGGCTTCGCCGAATCACCATAGCCGCGCAGATCGACCGCCACGACATGATATCGTTCCATCAAAGTAGGCAGGATCAGCCGCCACATCACCCAGCTCTGCGGAAAGCCGTGCAGCAGCACGATCGGCTGCGCGAGGTTCTCGCCGCCACGTACATAGTGCAGCCAGATGTCGTTGATCTCGGCGCGACCGTGTTCCAAACCGGGGATACTCAGCGGATTCGGTAGGATTCCCATAGCACCTCGAATGCGAAACGCGAAGACCCAGGAATGTTCGCTCGCTACCAGGTACGCCACGGCAGTATAGCGAACTCATCTGCCAGATGCTGCCCCCGGTCGCACCGAGCGAAAAAACCGCATCGCTACATTAACGAGGCGGTTCCGCAGGCTGTAGCGCATTGGTGTAGACCTGCCGCTTCAAAACCGCGAGGAAGGGCAGATTGCGGTGGAGTTCCCGATAATCAAGGCCATAACCAACGACGAATTCATCGGGGATGGTGAACCCGGTGTAGTCGATCGCCACCGGCACCACGCGCTGTTCCGACTTATCCAGCAACGTGCACACGGCGAGACTCGCGGGGTGACGCGCCCGTAACTCCTTGAGCAGGAAATCGAGCGTCAGGCCGGTATTCACGATATCCTCGACCAGGATAACATGCTGACCGGCGATCTCGCGGTCGAGATCTTTGACGATCCGTACGCCGCGCTCGTTCCCGCCGCGCGCTGGCCGCGCGAGCGCCATGAAGTCGATCGCCACCGGGCGGCTGATCGCCCGCGCAAGGTCGGCGAGGAAAAAGGTGACCCCTTTGAGCACCCCGATCAGCAGGATCGAGCGATCGGCGTAGGCAAGCGAAAGCTCCTCGCCCAACGCCGCCACGCGCGCGACCAACTCGTCACGGCTGACCAAAATCCGGTCGATATCCTCCTCGCGCAACGAAGCGATCTCAACCGCGCCATAGCCGTACGCGGCGAGGAGTTGATGATAGTCCCGGTTATAGAGTAGGCGCACCTTAATGGCGGGATATAGCTCGCGGAGACGGCGAATCTTGCGGTGCTTGCGGGTCACGAGTCGCTGCCGCATGGTGGTTAGTTCGACATAGAGGTCTTGGTCGGGCAGATAAAAGTCCGGGGTGAACATCTCATTGACCTGATCGCCGGACCAGTTCAGCGCGAACGAGGTGGGCTCATAGAGCCACGGGATATGGTAGAAGTCGAGCAGCCGCGCAAATTCCACCTCCATCGGATTAACGAAGGCGGCGTTCGGCGAGCGGTCAGGCGTGGGTTCAAGATCCTCGGGGAGGGGCGCACCATCATCTATCCCAGGTTCCGATCGGTCTGGCAGAATATTCACACCGTCCCACCTAACCACTGCTTGAGCTTGCGCTGAACCTTCTGGTAATGCCAGAGAGTATAACATCCCATCGCCCCGTGTGTACGGACGAAACTGTCCGTACACACGGGGAACACCCGTCGCCGATGAGCGAGGCTTACGGTCGAGCCAACGCGGTAGCGCTCGCGAGTAGGGTCGCTTGTGCATCGATCCTGGGTTCGCCGGGGTCGGGGTGGCGGCGCTGGTAGCGTCCATCGGGACCGAGTTCGCGCGTCTTGACATTGTCGTTGAGCAGCAGCGGCAGCAATTCATCACGCAAGTGCGCCTTGATCGCCTGGCTCTCGATCGGGAACAACACCTCGACGCGCCGATTGAGGTTGCGCGGCATCAGGTCGGCGCTCCCGAGATATAGTTGGTCGACATTCTCTGCCGTGGCTATCCGACCGTTCCCGAAGTAGTAGATGCGGCTGTGCTCGAGGAAGCGCCCGATGATACTTTTCACCCGGATCGTCTCGCTTACGCCCGGCAGGCCCGGGCGTAAGCAGCAGGCACCGCGAATCAGCAAGTCGATCTGGACCCCGGCGCGCGAGGCGCGGTACAACGCCTCGATCATCTCGGCATCGATCAACGCGTTCATCTTGAAGATGAGCCGCCCCTGCGGGCCGTGCGCCGCCTCGCGCTCGATCAGCTCGACCACCTGGCGGCGCAGATTCATCGGGGCGACGATCAGCTTGCGGAAGTCGCGCTGCGCGGAATACCCGGTCAGATAGTTGAAAAGGTCCGAGACATCGGCGCAAATATCCGGGTCGGAGGTGAAGATCCCGAGGTCGGTATAAAGACGCGCCGTCTGGGCATTGTAGTTACCGGTCCCGAGGTGCGCGTAGCGGCGCAACCCATCGACCTCGCGGCGGACGATCAGGGTCATCTTACAATGGGTTTTCAGTCCCACCATCCCATAGGAGACGTGAACACCGGACTGCTCCAGCGTCCGCGCCCAGCCGATATTACTTTCCTCATCGCCGCGCGCCTTGACCTCGACCATCACCGCGACCTGCGTATCGTCATCGCGCGACTCCAGCAACGCATCGACGATCGGCGAGTTCGAGCCGACCCGGTACAGGGTCTGCTTGATCGCGCGCACGTTCGGATCGAGTCCGGCCCGCACGAAATCGACCACCGGGGCGAACGAGTGGAACGGGTGGTGGAGCAAGACATCGCGCCGCCCGATGATGTCGAGCACGTTGCTCCCGTCGCGCGGCCATTCGGCGGGTAAGCCCGGTACGAAGGGCGGGTCCTTCAGATCGGGGCGATCGATCCGCGCGAGGCTGCCGAGCGCGTCCAGACCGAGCGGCCCATCGGTGACGAAAAAATCTTGCGCCATGTTCTCAAGCGGGTTATCGGGGATGCCGAGCGTTTTCGCCTCGGTCGCCAGCTGATCGGCCAGCCACGATTGCAACTCCGGTGGCATCGCCTCCGAAACCTCGAGGCGCACGATGTAGCCGAACAACCGTCGTTCCAGGCTCGCCTCGATCGTTTCCAATAAATCTTCCGACTCCGCCTCGCGAATCGTGAGATCGGCATTGCGGATGACCCGGAAGAAATAGGTGCCGGTGATCGTCTTCCCGGGGAAAAGCGCCCCGACATTCGCGGCAACGATCTGCTCGATCCAGGTGAAGGCGACACGGTTTACCCGTGTCATTCCCGCACCATCATTCGGCGGCGGCACCGGCACAAGACGCGACATCGTCGGCGGCACCTTCACCCGTGCGAAGCGCTCGCCGGTCTCATCGCGGATCGTCACCAGCAGATTGATACTGCCGCCGGAAATGTGCGGGAATGGGCGCCAGGCGTCAACCGCGAGCGGGGTCAATACCGGGAAGACATCGCGCTCGAAAAATTGCTGCAACTCGGCGTGGTGGGCGGCGGACAATTGCGCGTAATCGAGCAGATGGATCCCCTCGGCGTCGAGTTGCGGGATCAAGACGTCACGTAGTTGAACCCACATATTGGTCGAATACTCGCGCGCCCGCGCGTAAATCCGTTCGAGTTGCTCCGTCGGCGTCAGGGCGTCGCGTCCGCCCTCCATGACTTGCCCGGTTAGTTGCTGGTCGCGCAGGGCGGCCACGCGCGTCTCGTAGAACTCATCGAGCAACATCCCGCAGATCGACAGGAACTTCACCCGCTCCAGCAGCGGGTTCGTCTCGTCTAACGACTCCTCGAAGACCCGTGCCAAGAAATCGAGTTGGCTCAGCTCCCGGTTGATATACAGTGAGGGATCGCGCAGATCAGTCGGGGCCGATACAAGGATCGCCTCATCGGCCCGTTGCGTATCGTTCCCACCACCGGCTCCCGCTTGATCAACGCTTGCCTGCCGTTTCGCGTTCGGACTCGCGGTCATCGTGTCCTTCCAAACATAGCATCACACCGTCTCGTGCCAGAGGCACCACACCACAGACCCGGCCACGGGAGCGGATCGTCGCGCGGCGGCGTTAGACCTCGGCGTGTTCTTCGTCGCCACCCTCGCCCTCATCTGCCGCATCCGTGGCAGACGTGGTCGGCTCCTCTGGCTCACGTTGCAGCAACCGATCGGCGAGGCCGCGTAAGCGCGCGAGGAACGCTTCACCCCCAAGTTCCGACCAGGTAGCGCGCAGTTCATCCTCCAGCGCATCACGCTCGATGGTGGTATCGATCAAGAGGCCGTAGATACCAACGGCGGTCGCCGCGAAAGAGTCCGGGGCATCCAAGAGCTGCCGCGCGGCATTCAGGCGCTCGTCGCGGGTGCCCGGATTGAACGTGGCGAACTCGAGGCTGTGGAGTTGCCGTTCGAGCGCGCGCACGCGCTCCCAACTGAGCAGATCGACCAGGACGTCGCGATCGTGCAATTCGCCAAGCACGCCTTGCAACGTCTTCAAAGCGACCAGCAAGTCCTCGGCCTCCTCGCCGAGCACCGGCGCGAAGAGCTCGATCGTGTAGCGCACCTTCTTCCCGGCGATTCGCAAGTCGTGGAACGCTTCCGCGTCACCCCCCTCTTCATCGAGGATCGCGGCACAGTCCACGTACCGATCGAGCCCATCGTCGAGCGCCCGCGCGGCGACCACGCCGATCCGGTCGCGCTCCCGGACCTTGCCCGAGCGCGATTTCACTTTGCCGAGGAAGCGCCGGAATTCGGTGGCGTACGAGCCATCCTCGCCCCACTCTGCCAGGACCGGGTCGAGGTCGTCGCGCGCGCCGGCGCGATCGGCCTCGATCATGTCGATCAACCCTTCGATACCACTCCGCTCATCGTTCACCACCGTCATGTACCGCTCGCGCAGATGCCCGAGCAACACATCGGCGTCGCGCACCTGACCGAGCGCACGAGCGAGCGCCCGCACCCGCCGGGAGGCCCGCCGGAATGGCTTGCGCTCGAAGAACGGCTCGGCGACGGCCAGCACCGCGCGTAACCGCCGAATCGCCACGCGCATATCGTGGACCGCTTCAGGATCGTCGTCGGCTTGCACCGCTTCTAATTGCGCTAGGACAGCGTTCAGGCCCGTCTCCAACAACGCGGGCAAGACGGTGGCAAACGGGGCATCGGGGACGAACAGGAGCTCCGGGTGGGCGTTGGCAGCACGTTTCGCCGCCTTGCGCGCCTTCTTTTGGCGCTT
>DATCMP010000247.1:0-3172 GCA_036563365.1 Thermomicrobiales bacterium | reverse complement strand
GCTTCAACTGTACGTAGCACGCGGGACGTGTCGCGCCCTGGTCGGCGCGAGCGCTGTTGCACCCTAATCCGGCTTGCGTGAACTCGGCGACGCTGTATCGTTGCCCTTGACCGCCGCAGGGCGGCCATTGTGCAGTTCATCGGTATTCGTAGCCCGCAGACCTCCAGACGCGGTTGCTCCTAAGGTGAGGCTGGGGCTTGTACTGTGCCGGGTCACCGAGTTCAACCACCAGCCATACCGCGTTGAAGTTCGCCATCACCAGCAGTGGACGTCGTGGCAGCAGCCCTTGACCAATGACTCCAGTCCCCGGTCCTGCGCCTGATCGCAGAAAGCCTCGATCCCGATGAAACGATCCCTTGCGTGAGGATGTGATAGGGAGGACGTGATAGGCTCCATCCGTATCGTCGCTGGCGGTCAACTAGCGGGGTGGGGGTGGCATCCCCTGATGGCAGGGGCGCGGTGACGCGAGGGATGCGGCGCTATTCGCCGCCCTGGTTGCGCCGCTGCGTCAGCTTCGCGCGCTGATCGGCGAGGTCGTTGAGGCGCTGGTCGATCTGCGCCAGGGTATCGGGGCGGGGACGGCGCTCGTATTCGTCGCGCAATTCCAGGAGCATCTGGGCGATGCGCCCGATCGTGCGGACGACATGGACCGGATCGTCCTCGCGGGTCGGAATACTGTAGCCAGCCATCGGGACCTCCAGGGTCAGGTCGCGTCTCGGTCGGCGTCGCGCGCTACTCACCGCTGGACCAATCAATGTGGAGTATAGCGTATGCCGAAGCGCGATGCAGGAAAGAGTGATCAGTAGTCAGTAGCCAGTTGTCAGTTGCTAATTGGAGGTATTTCTCGGTCTGTGTAACAAGCACTCGCTACCAACACCCCACCGACTACTAACCACTGACTACTGACTACTGACTACTGACTCTGCTCATCCAAGAACGCCAGAAACGCCGCCTCGTCCAGCGTCGGGCGCTTCAGGGCGATGGCGCGCTCGGCTTTGCTGCCGGCCTCTTCGCCGATGACGACGTAGTCGGTCTTCTTGGTGACGGTGCCGGTGACGGTCGCGCCGAGCGCTTGCAGGCGCGCGGTCGCCTCGCCGCGCGTCAGCGCCTCCATCCGCCCGGTGAGGACGAACGTTTTGCCGAGGAGCGGGCCCTCCTTGGCGACGGCGACCCTCCCCGCTGGCGGGCGCACGCCGACTTCAGCCAGCTTGTTGATGAGCGCCTGATTGCGCCCTTCCTGGAAGAAATCGTAGACCGATTGCGCCACGACCGCGCCGAAACCGGGGATGGCGTTCAACTCATCCAGGGTAGCGGCGGCCAACGCCTCGATGCTGGCGAAGCGCTCAGCCAGCAGCCCGGCGTTGCGCTCGCCGACGTGGCGTATCCCCAGGCCGACGATCAGCCGTGGCAGCGGGCGGGTCTTGCTCGCCTCGATCCCTTTCAACAGGTTCTCGGCGCTCTTGTCACCCATCCGCTCCAGCGCGGCGACCTGCCCCTGCGTGAGGGTGTAGATGTCGGCGAGATCGTTGACCAGCCCGGCCTCCACGAGCAGGACGACCCGCTCCATCCCCAGCCCTTCGATGTCCATCGCGCCGCGCCCGGCGTAGTGGGCGAGGTGTTCTTTGAACTGGGCCGGGCAGGCGACATTGGGGCAGTAGCGGATCGGCCCGTCGGCTTCCTCGTCGCGGTCGACGGCGGTGCCGCACACGGGGCAATGATCGGGGAAGGTGTAGTCCCGCTCGGTGCCGTCGCGGCGCTCCGGGATCGCCTTGATGATTTTGGGGATGACGTCGCCGCGCCGCTCGACAATGACCCAATCGCCGAGTTTCAGATCGAGGCGGCGAATCTCGGCCTCGTTGTGCAGGGTCGCGCGGGAGACGGTGACGCCGCCGACGATCACCGGCTCCAGGTGGGCCAATGGATTGAGGGAGCCGGTGCGCCCGACGTTGATCACGATCTCGCGTAACTGCGTCGTCGCCTGCACGGCGGGGAATTTGACGGCGATCGCCCAGCGCGGGTCGCGCGAGACGGTCCCCAACTCTTCCTGCAAGCCGAATGAATCGACTTTGACGACCGCGCCATCGATCTCGTAATCGAGGCTGTCGCGCTGGCTCTGCCACCACGCGCAGCGCGCCCAGACGTCGGCGAGGCTGGTGAATGTCCGTATCTCCGGGTTGACCGGGAAGCCGAGATCGCGGAGCCAGGCGAGGGCGTCGGCCTGCCCGCGTGGCAGCGTGCCCCCCTCGACATAGCCGATCTGATAGGCGAAGAAGCCGAGCGGGCGCGAGGCGGTGATCCGCTGGTCGAGCTGGCGCAGCGATCCGGCGGAGGCGTTGCGCGGGTTGGCGAAGAGCGGTTCGCCCGCCTCCGCGCGCTGCTTGTTAAGTTCGTCGAAGGCGCTGCGGGGCAGAAAAACCTCGCCGCGCGCCTCCAGCCGCGCCGGGGCTGGCGGGTCGGCGTCGCGCAGGCGCAGCGGGATCCGCTTGATCGTCCGCAGGTTCTGGGTGACATTCTCGCCGGTCACGCCATCGCCGCGCGTCGCGCCGTGGGTGAAGCGTCCAGCCTCATAGGTGAGGGCGATCGCCGAGCCGTCGATCTTCGGCTCCACGACGAAGGTAATCTGGCCCTCCTCGCGCCCGGCCAGCTTGAAGACGCGCGCCGCCCATTCGCGGAAGCCGGTTTCATCAAAAACGTTGCCGAGGGAGAGCATCGGGCGCGGGTGTTGGACCTGCTCGAAGGCACCTTGCGGCGTCGCGCCGACGCGCTGGGTGGGGGAGTCGGGGGTGATCAGTTCGGGGTGCGCCTCTTCCAGCGCGCGGAGTTCGCGCAGGGCGGCGTCCCACTCGGCGTCGCTGAGGGTCGGATTATCGAGGATGTAATACTCGTAGTTGCCGCGTTCGATCGTCGCCCGTAACGCGGCAATCCGCGCCTGCACATCCACCTGTCCAGCGCCGTTGTTGCCCATCACCTGCCTCTCGACGCGCATGCCATTCCGCAAGATACTTGATTTCAGTCAAGTATAGCACAGGTGTACGTTCAGGGGGGATGGGGATGGTTCGGTCGAGGCCCGGACGGGGTAGGGGCAGGCGACTAAAGTCGCGCCTGGGGGCGCTCACGCGCCACGAAACCGGCCTGCGCCGGTTAGGTCTGCTCCCGGCGCATTGCCCAATAT
>DATCMP010000245.1:0-18464 GCA_036563365.1 Thermomicrobiales bacterium | reverse complement strand
TTCGGCTGCTTCCATGTCGGCCTTCATCGCTTCGACATCCTGGCGGACGACGAAGGTACGACCGCTCATGTCGTCGCGCACGTAGTCAAGCGACTTGTCATCCATCCAACGGTAGATCGTCGGGCGGGTGACGTTGAGGATGTTGGCCGCATTCCCGATCGAGACGAGATCGCTCGGCTCGAACGACCGCAACTTCGCCAACGAGAGCATTTTGCCGAGCGGCTGCTCCCAGAAGGAGCGGGGGACGGTGTAAGTTTCCGAACCGACCGGCCAGAAGAGGAGTTGCAGGACCGCGTCGATCGCGCCCAACACTTCTTCCCGACCGGCACGCATCGCGCCACAGGCGATATGCGCGAGACGCGACAAATCCTCCCCGAGTGGCCCTTCGCGCAGTTGGTCGACGCTTACCCGCGTCATGGCCGCCGGATACAACCGGCTGATGATGCGATGGTGCTGACTGTAGACGAGTTGCAACGCCTCGTCCACGATCCCCCGATACTCGTCGGTTACCGTGGCGGCCTGCTGCACGGGCGGGCTCCTTTCGCGTCCGTACTACCGAAATACGCTGCCCGCATTGTACGTTCCCCTTGCAGATATGTCAATAGCCTTGACGGCGATTTCCCCGCCAGAATGCCGTACGCGCGCGATCACCGATTATTCGATCGATTCCCCGATCGGCGCGACCCGCTTTCGTACGCGATCGGACCCGTTGCCACCGCGTCACCGCCCTACGACGGGACGGCACAGGCCGCCGCACACGCTTCCGTGACCTCCCGACAGGTGCGAGTAGACCGATTCCTTGACGCTCTAAGAGACGCTGAGTATAATTGCAGCCTGAGCCGGAAGGTGGGGGCTGGATTGTGGTGTCCGCACTCATTGGGAAGGGTTGAAACTCAGGCCGAAGGGTCGTAGCTCAATCGGCAGAGCAGCGGTCTCCAAAACCGCAGGTTGCAGGTTCGATTCCTGTCGACCCTGTCAGCGCCCCCGCATCGGGGCAATATGGGGGCGAAGCCACTGGCTCGCCCCCTGTTGTGTGCGTTACTATTCCCTACTGGCAACCGTGGTGGCGCGCAGAAGCCTGCGGCGCATCTGGAAGGATGGTGGCTGATGGTCAATAAGAAGGTAACCCCGACGGGGCCACAGCCCGCCGCCGTGCCGCAACGCAAGCCAGCCACAAGCCCGAAGCGGAGCGCCCCGGCGGCGGCGACCGGCACGGCGGTTAAGCCAACGACCCAAGGTCGGACGGTGACCCAGCCGCAACGTTCCAGCGGGGCTGCTCGGCTGGAAGGGGTGCAACGATCATTCCGCGAGACGGTCGCTGAGCTGAAGAAGGTGCAGTGGCCGGATCGGATGACGACGCGGAACCTGACGCTGGTGGTAATCGGGATGTCGGCCTCATTGGCGGCGATTCTCGGTCTGCTGGACGCGCTGCTAACGCGAGCCGTCGAGTGGTTGGTCAGGCTACCAATCGGTGGTTGAACGCGAGGGAACGGTCGTGGCACAAGAGATCAAAAATCCGAGCGATACGGTTCGCACCCGTCGGCGCCGGCGTGGTGAGGGCGGTGATGCGGCGGGTGGTGCGTCTACCGAGCAGGACGTGCAGAACGACCAGCCGTTCTGGTACGTGATCCACACGTACTCGGGATACGAGAACAAGGTCAAGAAGAATCTCGAACAGCGCGTGAGCACCCTCGATATGGCCGACAAGATCTTCGAGATCGTCGTGCCGACCGAGGAAGAGATCGAGATTCGCAACGGCCAGCGCCATACCGTTCAGCGGAAGGTCTTCCCCGGCTATGTGCTGGTCAAGATGGTCATGTCCGACGATTCCTGGTACGTCGTTCGCAACACGCCGGGCGTAACCAGTTTCGTGGGGATGGGCAATAAGCCAACCCCTTTGGGTGATCCCGAGGTGCAGGCGATCATCAAGCAGATGACCGCGGAGGCACCGCGGGTGAAGGTGACGCTGGCGGTTGGGCAGGCGGTGCGGATCATCGATGGGCCGTTCGCCGACTTCCAGGGATTGATCGACGAGATCAATCAGGAGAAGGGCAAGGTCAAAGTCCTTGTTTCCTTCTTCGGGCGCGAGACGCCGGTTGAATTGGACTTCTTGCAGATCGAGAAGTTGGTCAAGTAATACGGGCGATCGGTGGACGGTGCGCGACGCAAGTCGGATCGGCCAGCCCCCAACGCTCGCTAACGTAGAAGGAGTAGGGAGTGGCTAAGCGCGTCAAGGCAATCGTCAAACTCCAGCTGCCAGCGGGCAAGGCAAATCCGGCACCACCGGTCGGCCCGGCACTCGGTCAGCATGGCGTGGCGATCATGAACTTCGTCAAAGAATACAACGAGCGGACCTCCGCGATGGTCGGCCAGGTGATCCCGGTCGTCATCACCGTCTTCGAGGATCGGTCGTTCACCTTCGTCACCCGCACCCCACCGGCCGCAGACCTCTTGCGCCGCGCGGCCGGGATCGCCAAGGGTGCCAGCAACCCGCTGAAGGATAAGGCGGGGAGCATTTCCAGCGCCCAGCTGAACGAGATCGCGGAATTGAAGCTGAAGGATCTGAACGCTGTCGATCTCGACGGGGCGAAGAAGCAGATCGAAGGCACCGCGCGCAGCATGGGGATCGACATCGTCGGCTAACTCTACATCGGCCCATCGTGGGCCGAGCGGAGCCGAACATAGAGCTACGGGTGGGAGGGCATCAGCCCGTTCGCACCACAGGAGGACACAGCACCGATGGTCAAGCACGGCAAGAAGTACGACCAGGCGATTAAGCTGGTCGAACCGGACAAGATGTATTCTCCCGAAGAGGCCACCGGGCTGTTGAAGAAGGTCGCGTATGCGAACTTCGATGAGACGGTCGAGGTCCATTTCAAGCTGGGGATCGACCCGCGCCATGCCGATCAGCAAGTGCGCGCGACCGCCTCATTGCCCCACGGCACCGGCAAACAGGTGCGCGTGATCGTCTTCGCCGAGGGCGAGGGCGCACGGGTCGCCCGCGAGGCGGGGATCGAGGATGTCGGCAGCGACGACCTCATCCAGCGGATCGAGGGCGGTTTCATCGACTTCGATCTCTCGATCGCGATGGCCGATCAGATGGCGAAAGTCGGTAAGCTCGGTCGTATCCTCGGGCGGCGTGGCTTGATGCCGAACCCGCGCAGCGGCACGGTTGTGCGGGCGGTCGAAGACCTGCCGCGCGTGCTGGACGAGGTGCGCGGTGGTCGCGTCGAGTTCCGCAACGATCGCACCGGCCTGCTCCATGTTGCCGTGGGCAAGAAGAGCTTCAGCGAGGCGCAGATCCTCGACAACATGATGTCGTTGATCGACGCGGTCAACCGCGCGAAGCCGACCGGGAGCAAGGGCGTCTACGTGCAGAGTATCACGTTGACGACCTCGATGAGCCCTGGTATCCCGCTCGACCTTACCGCGGCGCTGGCCCCCTCGGGCGCGCGGCGATAATCTGGCGCGCCCCCGGCTTCGGCCCGGTCGCGCACTTAACAATCGCATACTCCCTTGTCTACCGCCGTAGACAGCTGGTGCGTTCGCCGCGAGCGAAACGCTTAATGGACCAGCTCAGGCAGTGTGGCAGCAGTCACAGGAGATCCGTACGGGCAGCGTGTCCGTCGGCCCCGAAGTTTGCTCCCCATGCCGCGCGCGGCATGGGGAGTTTGTCGTTCATCGGTCGGTGGAACCAGGCCCGGCGGGGCGTTGGGAAGGCCGACAACACTACAGATTCGGTTTTGGAAGGAGGTGAGAAGAGTGCCAACACCGAAGAAAGAGGCCGCAGTCACAGAACTGCGCGACGTGCTGGAGCGGTCATCGCTGGCCGTGGTCGCGGATTACCGTGGCCTGAAGGTCAGCGACTTGCAGCAGTTTCGGACCACGTTGCGTCCCCTGAACGCGGAGGCGCGCGTCGCGAAGAACACGCTGACGAGCATCGCGGCGGAGCAGGCGGGCAAGAGCGATCTGTCGCAGTACCTGGCCGGACCGACGCTGCTCATCACGGCGTATGACGATCCGGTCGGCGTGGCGAAGGCGATCGGCGACTTCGCCCGCACGTCCCGCATCTTACAGGTGCGCGGCGGACTGGCCGGGCAGCGCCTGATCGACGAGGCGTCGCTGGCGACTATCGCTACGTTGCCGAGCCGCGACGTGCTGCTCGGGCGCGTGGTGGGGCAAATCCAGGCACCGTTGTACGGCCTGGTCAGCGTCCTGAGCGGGACGATCCGCCAGTTCGCGTATGTCCTGCAAGCGCGCATCGATCAACTCGGCGGTGCGCCGGGCGAGGCGAGCGCGGAGGCCCCTGCGGGCGACTAGACCCGCCGGGTTCGCAAGTGAACGATTCGTCGGCCGGTATCCCGGTGTGGACGATTGATGGAATGTCGCACGGCAATCGTGCGAAGAAAGGGAACCCCAGTGGCTTACAACAAAGAGGAGATCATCGGCGCTATCGAGCAGATGAGCGTCCTGGACCTCGCCGATCTGGTCAAGGCTCTCGAAGAGCGGTTCGGCGTTTCCGCCGCCGCCCCGGTCATGATGGGCGGTGGCGGCCCGGCGGCTGGTGCCACCGAGGCGGCGGCCCCCGAGGAAGAGCAGACCGAGTTTAACGTCATCCTGACCGACTTCGGCGCGAACAAGATCCAGGTGATCAAGGCCGTGCGCGAGTTGACCAGCCTGGGCCTGAAGGAGGCCAAGGATATGGTCGAGGCGGCCCCCAAGGCGATCAAGGAAGGCGTCTCCAAGGAAGAGGCGAACGCCGCCAAGGAGAAGCTGGAAGCCGCTGGCGCGAAGGCCGAGGTCAAGTAGTTCCTCTCAGCCACAGCATAGCTGCATAGTCCATAGAGGGGCGAGTTCTTTCGAGAACCCGCCCCTCGCACACGTACGAAATGTGCGGGGAGGAACGCGCAGGGGATGACGTGGTACTGTTCACTCGTTGGGATACTTCCGCATTGCGGCGCAGCAACGGCACGGGGAACAGGCGCAGACGCGCAGTGGCGCTAGGACACGTACCACCAGGGCAAGGAGCAGCGAGGGTGACGATGCCGACCGATTCTCCAGAGAGTAACCTTGCGGCGACGACGCGCCAGGACGGCACGCCGCTCTCGTTCGCGATCGAAGCGCGTATCCCCAACGCGGGAGGGCGGGCGGGTACGCTGACGCTGCCGCACGGCACCGTCGAGACACCGGCGTTCATGGTCGTCGGGACGCAGGCGACGATTAAGAGCCTGACCCCGGAGGAGGTGCGCGGACTCGGCACGCAGATGATCCTCGGCAATGCCTATCACCTCTATCTGCGCCCCGGCGCGGCCCTGGTGGCGGAGTTCGGTGGCCTGCACAAATTCATGGGCTGGGATGGCCCGATCCTCACCGATAGCGGCGGCTTCCAGGTCTTCAGCCTCGGCTTCGCGCTGGAACACGGCGTCGGCAAGATCGCCAAGATCTTCCCCGGCGAAGGGTCGCAAGCGCCGAAACGGGCGCAACGCCCGAAGCTGACGCGGATCGATGACGACGGCGTCACCTTCACCTCCCACCTCGACGGCTCGACCCACCGCTTCACGCCGGAGGTGTCGATCGGGATCCAGCAGCAGCTCGGTGCCGATGTGATCGTCGCCTTCGACGAATGCACCTCGCCGCTGCACGACCACCCCTACACCGCCCGCGCCCTCGACCGCACCCATCGCTGGGCCGATCGTTGCCTCGCAGCGTGGACCCGGCGCGACGATCAGGCCCTCTTCGGGATCGTGCAGGGCGGGGCATATCGCGATCTGCGCCTGCAAAGTGCCGAGTTTTTCGCCTCGCGCCCCTTCCCCGGGTACTGTATCGGCGGCTCGCTCGGCAAAGACAAAGACGATATGCGCGCCATCCTCGATTGGACCCTGCCGATCCTCCCCGAAGAGCGACCGCGACACCTGCTAGGGATCGGTGAGCCGGAGGATTTCTTCTCGGCGATCGAGCGCGGCATCGACCTCTTCGACTGCGTCGCGCCGACCCGTCTCGCCCGCCACGGGGCACTCTACACCGCCGATGGTCGCCTCCAGATTAAGGCGGCGCGCTACACCCACGACCAGGGACCGATCGAGGAGGGGTGCGGCTGCTACACCTGCCAGCGCTTCAGCCGGGGTTATCTGCGCCACCTCTTCCACGCCGGGGAAACCCTGGCATTGCGCCTCGCCTCGCTGCACAACCTCTACTTCATCGTCAATCTCGTCCGTGCCATCCGCGCCAGCATCCTCGACGGCACCTTCGCGACATTCCGAGATAGCTATCTCAGCCGTTACACGGCCAAGCGGGGCAGCATGGCGGGCAATACGCTCAGTGCGTAACCGGGAGACCGAATGCGTCGGGGCGGGGCGCAGCGGCCTCGGTCGGCACCGCCGCTTTAAGTCCATAGCCTACCAGGCGATCCATGCCGATATGCGCGAGCCAAATCGCCGCGAGGGCTAGGACGAGCGACCCGCCGGTCAGCAGGCCAAGCAACGCCAAGCTAGCAGGCGCGATGAGCGTGTGCGTGCTGTTGTAGCAGGCGAGGCCGAGCCGCTCCCCGGCGAGATACCCCAAGGCACCGAGATCCGGGAAGAGGAGCAATACCGCGAAGAGCACCCAGCTCGCCCCGAGATGCCGATAGCACAGCACGGCGGTCGCGAAGATCGCCGCCCCTTCGAGGCGAAGCAGGGCGTCGGGCCGTACGAGTCGTTCAACCATCATCGTCATCAGTCGCCCCATCTTTCGTGCAACTACTCAAGGGTCGATCACCCTATCCGATCTACCCGCGACAGACCGGGGACTACGCGCTCCCAGCCGCCGCGATGGCGTGGTCCATCGCGGCCAGCGGGTTCTCGGTGACTGGGCCATGCCCGACGGCGAGCCGCGTCGGCTCCAATGCTCGCAAGGCTCGCGCGCTCGCCAGCGCGGTCGGCTTGTGCCAGGTCGCGAACGACGGGAAGGGGAACAGCACACGGAGTTTGCCCGCTACATCCACCCCGCCGCGCGAGAAAAAGGCGTCGCCGGCGATCAGCGTGCGATCGCGCGTATCGAAGTAGGCGACGTGGCCGGGGGTGTGCCCTGGCGCGGCGACGACCAACAGCGAGCCGACGCGATCACCAGGCACCAGCGTGCGGGTCGGGCGGGAGGTGACTTTAGCCCACCCGCCGCGTAGCTTCGCCCCGGGCAACCGTTCAGCCGGATCAAGGGTCAGGTCACCGGCTAGAAAACGGGACTCGCGCGCCGGGATCAGCACCTCCGCTTGTGGGAGCGCGACGTGTAATCCGTCGAGTGCCGCCACATGGTCCATATGGACATGGGTTACGGCGATCCGCCGGATCGGCGCACCGGCGCTCTCTGCTGCGGCGAGAATCGCCGGGACGCTGCTACCGAGCCCGGTATCGATCAGCGTGAGGCCGTCAGCTTCGCGCACGAGATAACAACTTACCGGAAATAGGATGGGGAAATGTGTCAATTGGATCAACGCCTCGCCATGAATGTCCCGTCGCATCTTTCCCTCCTCGTCAACTACGATAGATAGAATATAAGCTACTATTATTAGTTTTGCAACACCCAAGCGACCGACATTATCAGCGTTCGAGACAATCGGTCGGTGCCGATCTGGTAGACTGCCTGTTGTATCCTTATCGCTATCAAAACTATTGGGCGGGTACTAATCGGGCGGCGGGATGCAACCGCCGCGTAGACTGCGCGTTATAGCGGGTTGGTTAAGTCCGCGAGAGCACACGGCGGCAGGGCCGGTGGAGACGCGACATGACGGGCACACCACCGGAGGCGATCCAATTCGATCGAGCGCTGATTGCGGCGACGAGCCGTCGGCAGGTGCGCCGCGCCTGGTTGTGCCTCGCCTCGGCCTTCCTGGCCTTTCTGGTGATCTGCGGCGGCTTCGGTGGGGCGGGGTATTGGTATCGCGGCCACGCCACCGAGAAACGAACCGTGCGGGTGGAGATCGTGCAAGGTGACCGCGCCTTCGTGCGCCCGGCCTTCCAGCGCAATTGGAGCGCGTTACCTGCGCGTAGCGCGACTGGCGGTATGCCGATCGAGCTCCACGAGGGCGACGCCCTCCAGACGAAAAACGGCACCCAGGTTTTGCTCACCTTCTGGGACAATAGCACCGTGCAAGTTTTCGAGGACAGCGAATTACAGATGACCGAATTACGCTCGACCCAATACATCAGCCGGGCGAGTTCGATCACGATGACCCAATCGCGTGGGCTTAGCCGTGTCGCCCTGGCACCGGGGGACTATTACCGCGCCCGCTTCCAGGTCCTTGCGGGTGATACCACGGTGTTGATGAAAGAGGGTGATGGCGGGGCCGGGGGGGTCTTCGTCGTCCAGGTCACGGTGAGCGATACCACCACTGATAATCCACGGGTGACGGTGCGCGCCTCGGTGCGCCGCGGCGTCGGGGCGGTGCGTGTGGCGAACTATCCCGAGGAACTACGCCTCGCGGCGAATGAACAGACGACGGTGCAGCCCGGCCAACCGGCCGGTGCCCCCGAAGCGGCGCGGCGTGATTTTATCGCGAACAGCCAGTTCGGGCCGATCGGGGCGAGTGGCTGTGACCTTAAGGAGCAATTCGCCCCCTGGACGGCGCGCTGCACCCCAGGCCAAATCGATGGCGGTTTCGGCAGGCTTGCGACCGTGCGCGAAACCCTCGATGGGCAGGATATTGCAGCGCTCGAGATTTCACGCGATCTGAGCAGCACCGATCCCGCCAATACCGGGGTGAAGCAACTGCTCGATGTCGGCATCACCGATCAACCGTCCCTCTCGCTCACCGCCGACATCAAGGTATTCGAGCAAAATATCCCCGGTGGCGGTCAATCGGGCAGCGAGTTTCCGATCATCGTACGGATCAACTATTACGATGCCTTCGGGGGGGCCAATACCCGTATCTGGGGCTTCTATATGACCCCACCCCCAACCGGCACGATACCGACAAACCCTAGCCTGGTGGAAGCACGGTCCGTCACCCCGGGTGAATGGACACCGTTGCGCGTCGAATTGCGCGGATTGGTCCCCCAGCCGGTGCGCCTGGAATCGATCGAGGTCTACGCCTCCGGGCAGGGATATCGGGCCAGGATCACCAATGTCGCCATCATCGGGGCCGAATGATTAACCCAGAAGTACGGATGACTAGTCGTCAAGCCGCGCCGCACAGATTACACTACCCCGACGCGCGACAACCGATCGTCGGGGTATGGCTCGGGCCGGGAATTGTGGAATGACATCGATGAGCACGGCAGCAGGGAATCCCGCCAATCAACATCCGGCCGTGGGCGTCACGCGGCTCGTCGTCAGCCCCCTGGCGTCGAATTGTTACCTCCTGACCTGCCACGCGACCGGGGCGGTCCTGGTCGTGGATGCGGGTGACGAGGGCGCGCGGATCGTGCAGGAACTCGACCGGCTCACCGGCGGCGCGCGCGAGAAGGTCCGGGTGATCGTCAATACCCACGGCCATATCGATCACACCGCCGCAGTCGCCGACGTGCGGGCGGCGCTCGGCCCCATACCGGTGCTGATGCACCAGGCCGACATCGAGGTCGTCGAGGGTAATGGCCCCGATGGCCTGCGGATGATGGGGCGGGAATATGTGCCGGTTCTGCCCGATAGTTTGCTGCGCGAGGGTGACGAGGTGCGCTGGGGAGATTGTGTGCTGCGCGTGATCGAGACGCCCGGCCACTCCCCCGGCGGGATCTGCCTTTACGGGCATGGCTTGCTGCTCAGCGGCGATACCCTCTTCCGACACGGGGTCGGAGCCTGGCGCTTCTTCAAGGGCGACAAGCAGGCCCTCTTCGCGGGCATACACGATAAGCTCCTGACCCTGCCGCCGGAGACGGTGGTCTATCCCGGACACGGCGAGGCGACAACGATCGGCGAAGAGCGCGCCAACAACCCCTATCTACAACGTACGGAGTCCTGAATGCAGCGGGCGGGCAACCGCTCAGGTCGCTGGCTGGCTTACAGGCACCGAGGCTCGTGAGGAGGTCACATGAAAATCGCGATTGTTGGGACGGGGTACGTCGGGCTGGGGACCGGAGCGGTCTTCGCCGACCTGGGCAATGAGGTCATCGGCGTCGATATCGACGCCGCGAAGGTCGAGCTCCTCCAATCCGGCACGCCCCACATCTTCGAGCCGGGCCTGGCAGAGTTGCTCGCCCGCAACCTCAAGGCCGGGCGGCTGCGCTTCACGACCGACTACACCGCCGCGGTCCCCGAGGCCGAATTGGTCTTCATCTGCGTCGGGACCCCCGCCGGGCCGCACGGCGGGGCCGACATGCGCTACGTCCGCGCCGCCGCGCGCGCCGTCGGTCGACACCTGGCCGTCGGCCGGCGCACGATCGTCGTCAACAAGAGCACCATGCCGATCGGCTCGGGCGATCTCGTTGATGCGCTGCTCGGTGAGGAGGCGCAGGCGGGGGCGCAGTTCGCCGTCGTCTCGAATCCCGAGTTCCTGCGCGAGGGGTCGGCGGTGCGCGACATGCAACACCCCGATCGGATCGTCCTCGGCTCGACCGACCGCACGGCGGCGGAGGCGGTCGCGGCGATCTACCAGCCGTTCGACGCCCCGGTGTTGATCACCGATCTCCGCACGGCGGAGATGATCAAATACGCCTCCAACGCCTTCCTGGCGACGAAGATCTCCTTCATCAACGAGGTCGCCGCCGTCTGCGAGGCGACCGGTGCCGACGTGCGCCAGGTCGCGGCGGGGATGGGCCTCGACCCGCGGATCGGCCCGCAGTTCCTCAGCGCGGGGATCGGCTTCGGCGGCTCCTGCTTCCCGAAGGATGTGCAGGCACTGGAGTTCATGGCCGAGGAGGCGAACTGCCACCCGCAGCTCCTGCGCGCGGTGCTGGAGATCAACCGCGACGGGCGACGCGGCTTCGTGCGGAAGCTCGACCGGCTGGTCGGCGGGCTGGAAGGGAAGACGATCGCCATCTGGGGCCTCGCCTTCAAGCCGAACACCGACGACCTGCGCGAGGCGGCGGCGCTGGAGATCATCGCCGATATCCTGGCGCGCGGCGGGCGGGTGCGCGCCTACGACCCGGCGGCGATGCCCGGCGCGCGCGAGCTCCTGAACCCGGCGCGGGTCGCCTTCTGCGACGACCCCTACGCGGCGGCGGCGGAGGCCGACGCCGTCGCCCTGGTGACGGAGTGGAACGAGTTCAAGGGGCTCGATCTGGCGCGCGTGCGCGAGAGTATGCGCGCGCCGATCCTGCTCGACGGCCGCAACCTCTACGACCCGCGTGACCTGACGGCCCTCGGCTTCACCTATCGCGGCGTCGGCCTCCCGGCACCGACCGAAGGGTCCGCAACGCACGCTTCCCCCGCTGTCCAACCCGCCGTGACGCTCGCCATCGGCAGCGACAAATAGAGCGAAGCGCATAAGGAGAAACGACGATGCCACGCGCGCTGATTACCGGGATCACGGGCCAGGACGGTTCGTATCTGGCGGAATTCTTGCTCGAAAAGGGCTACGAAGTAGTCGGCATGGTGCGCCGCTCTTCGACCCTCAATTTCGAGCGGATCGCCCATATCCAGGATCGCCTCACCCTCGTGTCCGGCGATCTCACCGACGGCTCGGCGTTGATCCACATCCTGCGCGATCATCGTCCGCAAGAGATTTACAACCTCGCCGCGCAGAGCTTCGTCCCCACATCGTTCGGGCAGCCGGTCCTCACCGGCGACGTCACGGGCCTGGGCGTGACCCGCGTCCTGGACGCGATCCGCTTCGTGGATACCTCGATCCGCTTCTATCAGGCGTCATCGAGCGAGATGTTCGGCAAGGTGGTCGAGACGCCGCAGCGCGAGCTGACACCATTCTACCCGCGCTCCCCCTACGGTGTGGCCAAGGTCTACGGCCATTGGGCTACGGTCAACTACCGCGAGAGCTACGATCTCTTCGCCTGCTCGGGGATCCTCTTCAATCACGAGAGTCCGCGGCGCGGGCTGGAGTTCGTCACGCGCAAGATCGCCAACGGCGTGGCCCGGATCAAGCTCGGCCTCGACCGCGATCTGCGCCTGGGTAATCTCGATGCCCAGCGCGACTGGGGCTTCGCGGGCGATTACATCAAGGCGATGTGGTTGATGCTCCAGCAAGATCGGCCCGAAGATTATGTGATCGCCACCGAGCGGACCCACACCGTGCGGCGATTCTGCGAGATCGCCTTCAGTCATGTCGGCCTCAACTGGGAAGAATATGTCGTGCTCGATGAGCGGTTCGTGCGCCCCGCCGAGGTCGATCTGCTGATCGGCGACGCCACGAAGGCGCACCAGTCGCTCGGCTGGCACCCCGAAACGTCGTTCGAGGAACTGGTCGCGATGATGGTGGATACCGATCTCGCCGCACTACAAGAGACCCGACGCCCGGATCCACTAGTGGCCGCGATCCGGCATTTTTAACTTCCATGTGACGCCGGGGGGATGGTATTCTCCCCGGCGTCACGCTGCCGTGAGCGTCGTGGTGCCGCGCGGCGCCTGGGATTAAGCAGGGGCAGTGAAACCGAGCGATGAGCGAGGCGCACCGCTACAGTCCGATTTTCGATGTTGACGCTGCCGGTCCGTGCGAGGGGGGGATCGACGCGATCGAACCGGCGCGGATCGCCGCCACGATCGCCCGCTGGGGTGAGCGGTTCCTCGGTCGCGTCTACACCCCGGCAGAGCGGGCCATCTGCAACGACCGCGCGACCTCACTGGCGGCCCGTTTCGCGGCGAAGGAAGCGGTCGCGAAGGTACTCGGCACCGGCGTGGGCGAGGTCGCCTGGCGCGAGATCGAGATCCTGGCAAACGAGCGCGGCAGGCCGATCCTCGTCTTGCACGGTGCCGCCGCCACCCGCGCCGCGCACCTCGGTTTGCGCCACTGGTCGGTCAGCCTCACTCATCTGGCTGGCGTCGCCCTTGCGCTGGTCGTCGCGACGACAGCAGGGCATGAGGTTCAACAATAAGGGAGTAATGCCGAGTTTGATAAAGCCTACCATCCCGAGAATCGAACGGCTGCGTCAGACGCGGATGGCGTCAGGTCGTGATCCGCGTTCCTTGTGCGGCGGGTGATTATGATGACGCACCCCCTCGGCCCATATCAGCCGATCGAACAACTCGAAGAAGGTGGGCCGTATAGCACCCATCGCGCGATCGACCCGCGGATGTTCGGGCAGCCGGTCGCCATCACCGCCGCCCCGATCCCTGCCGGGGATACGGAGTTTGTCAGGCGCTTCGAGCAGGGTGCCACGGCGCTGACCGCACTGCGGCACCCCAATATCCTGCCCTTGCTCGACTTCGGGGAAACCGCCCAGCAGATCTACCTCGTCACCCCGTTTTTGGAGGGGCCGACGCTGGCGACGATTATCGGGCAGCCCCGGCGACCGGTCGAGGCGTTGAGCCTGATCGCCACCCTCTGCGAGGCGCTCGATCACGCCCACCGGGGCGGCCTGCCGCATGGGGCGCTCTCGCCGGAAGCGATCCAGCTCGTCAACTTACCGCCCGGTGAAGATACCCTCTTCGCCGCCTGGCCGATCGTGCGTTACCATGGCTTCGCCCCGTTGATCGGCCCGGGCGAAACGGCGATTGCCGTCGCTTATATACCGGCGGCGGGGGCGGCAAGCAACGAGCCCAAGGGGGATGATTTTTATGCGCTGGCGGGGATACTGCAGGCGCTCCTGACCGGCGTATCACCCGCCGATGAAGGCGCTGAGGCGGCATTGAACACGCTGCCGGAGGGGTTAGCCGCCACCCTGCACCGCGCCCGCGCCGCCGACCCCGCCGCACGTTTCAATTCCGGTGCCGACTTCGTCCTGGCGCTGCGTGACGCCTCCACCGCCGCCCGCCGCAACGAGGATCAGCACGCGGGCGGCCTGCTCGATGAGGCGCGCAACGCGGTCGCCGCCGGGAAATTGCGTGCGGCCAGCGAAGCATATAGCGCCTATCTTCTGGTGCGTCCGCAAGATGAACTGGCCCGCCGCGAGTTCGCCACCATCGAGAGTCGCCGCACCGAGATGGCCCGACGACGCGCGGAATCAGCGGCGGCGGCGGCGGCGAGAGCGGCGAGTGCGCCGCCGCCAAACACAAGTCAGGTAATTGCCGCGCCAACGGCGGAACCACCGGCAACGGTGGCGACGGCCCCGGTCGAGCAAGAGGCGGGGGAAGACGACTGGAGCGCGAACCCGTTGGTCGGCGCGGCCCCGCAAATCCCGGCACCACGCTTCGAGTTACGCAACATCTTCTCGTTCGGGAATACGGCGGACAACCAGACGAGCGGCAGGCCGCTCGGACCAGGGGGCTTAGGGACGACACGGCAGGCGGCACGCAGCGCCCCGCCGCGCGACTTCCGCCCGATCGCCGCGCCCGCGCGTCTGCGACGGCAGGCGGTCTTGCCCGCCGCGATCGCCGCCGCAGTCTTGATCCTACTCCTGGCGATCGGCGGGGCGCTCGTCTCGCGGCAACGAGGGCAGCAAGCGGCGAATCCGACCCAAACGGGCTTTGCCGCCACGGCATCCCCGCAGTCGGCAAACGCGACGCGCACCGCGACACGAATCGCGCAGAACGTACCGCCGGTCATCCCGATCGTGCCGACGCTGCCACCGCGCACACCGACCCCCGTGCCGACGCTACCGCCGTTGAACCCGGTGATCACCGATACGTTCGGCGACCCGAATACCGGCTTCCCGCGTGAACCGGGCGGATTCGTCGATGCGGGGTATCAGACGGGCGAATATATCCTGCGCGTACCCGAGCCGGATGGTTTCGAGATCGCCGAGTTGGTCGGTTGCGCCCAGGTCCCCGGCTGCGTCTTCGGCGACATGGTCCTCGAAGTCGACGCTCGCGCCGTCGGCTCAACCGCCGGTGGGAGTTATGGCGTCGTCTTCCATCGCCAGTTCGCCGGTGCCTACATCCAGTACTTCGTCCTGGTCGATCCCGAATTGGGTCAGATCCGCCTCGTCCGCTGGAACGATACCGAACGGGTCGAGGTGATCCCACCGACGCCATTGGCGCAAATCCTGAAGGGCGAGAATGTCAACCACCTCACGATCACCACCAAGGGTGCGACGATCACGGTGGGGGTCAACGGCGCGAATCTGCCGACGATCACCGACCCAGCCGGGCCGTTGTTCGGGATCGTCGCGCTGAGGGCCGATGCCGGAACCGCGCCGATCGAGGTCCGCTTCGATAACTTCATCATCCGCCCGGTGCGCTGACCAGCGTATAGAGCGCGTATCGGGGCGATCAGAGGCGGACTGAACAGCCCGGAGGGATCAGTGGCAAGTTATCAACTCGGCGTCCTCACCGGTGACGGGATCGGGCCGGAGATCACGCGCGCTACGCTGACGATCATCGAGGTGGCGGCGCGCGCGCATGCGAACATCACGCTCAATTGGCGACCGTTGCCGATGGGTTGGGAGGCGCTCAACAGCGGCGCGACGGCGATGCCCGACGAGACGAAAGCGGCGCTCGTGACCTGCGACGGCTGGTTGATGGGGCCGCATGACTCCGCCTCCTATCCGGCTACCGAGCGTGAGCGGCGTAACCCGAGCGGCGAACTGCGCCATCATTTCGACCTGTTCGCCAATATCCGCCCGGCGCACGGCTGGCCGGGTGTCCCCGCCGTCGCCCCGGCGGCCGATCTGGTGATCGTGCGCGAGAATACCGAAGGGTTCTACCCGGATCGCAATATGTACAGCGGTTCCGGCGAATGGATGCCAACGCCGGATGTTGCCCTCTCGGTGGGCCTCTTTACCCGGCTGGCGGCGCGGCGGGTCGCGCACACGGCCTGCCGCTTGGCGCAAGAACGCCGTCGCCATCTGACGATCGTCCACAAGGCGAATGTCATCCGCCTCGGCACCGGATTGTTCCTCGAAGAGTGCCGCGCTGTCGCCGCCGAGTACCCCGATCTGCGGGTGGACGATTATCATATCGACGCGATGGCGGCCCACCTCGTGCGGCGTGCGGCGGACTTCGACGTGATCGTGACCACCAATATGTTTGGGGACATCCTCTCCGATCTCACCGGGGAATTGACCGGCAGCCTCGGCCTCGCCCCGTCCCTCAACGCGAGCGATGAACGGGCGATGGCCCAGGCCGCGCACGGTTCCGCGCCGGACATCGCCGGGCAGGATCGCGCCAACCCGATCGGCTTGCTCGGCTCGGCCACGATGCTCCTGCGCTGGCTGGCGGAACGCTACCATGACCCGGCACTCGCGGCGCTCGGCGAGGCGATCGATAGCGCCGTACTACGCACGATCGCGGGCGGCGCGCGCACCCGCGATCTCGGCGGCACCGCTGGCACGCGGGAGTTCGCGCAGGCGATCATCGCCCATTTGGCTTAAGAAGAAAGGAGTGCCCGGCAATGGTCTTATCGCGCCAGGGCGGTTGGACTCTCGAAGAAGGCGAGTTGCTGATCGCGCACTTCGGCGAGGAAACGACCCTCGACATCATCGAGCGTTCACCGATCGAGCCGCGTGTCGTCATCACCTGGGTCGAGTGGGACCGTCTGCCGCCGAGCATCTACCTCGTCGATTTCCGCGAGCGGACCAAGTACGACACGGCGGTCTGCGAGGAATTTATGAGTGTGGCGGACGCGAAGGCGAGCAAGTGGGCGGGGTATTTCCCCGCCACTGAGCAGGGGTAGCCAACAAACTCACGGGTAGCGGGAACGGTGCCCCCGGATTGCGGGGCGCGCGAGGGGGGGAGGCGGCGTGTCGCAGGTCGCCCTAGAAACGCTGATCGCGCTCCTGGCAACGTGGCTCGGGGCGACGGTCGTGGCCCGCACCCCGCGCGACCGGGTGGCGCGGGCGTTCGGGCTGATGATGGCCCTCGCGGCCACCTGGAGCCTGACCCGCATCGTCTGGCGGCTCACCGGCGATGACACGGTACGCCAGACAATGGCCCACGCCGAGGTGGTCCTGGCGGAATTAGCCCCCGCAACTGTCCTCTCCTTCGTCCTGGCCTATCTCCAGCGCCGCCCACGCGGTGCACAACTGGTCCTGTTAACACTCGCCACCGTCGCGGGGCTCGCGGTGGGGCTCGCGGCGATCATCGCGCCGGACCGCCCGATCTCGCCCACGGACCCGGAACGACTCTTCGGCGGCACGGCGGGAGCGGTGGTCGCCTGGGGCTGGATCGCCTTTCGTGCGCTTGTCCTGGCCCTCGCCTTCTGGTGGACCTGGCGTGCGTGGCGGCGAGCCGCGCGTGACGAAGTACGCCATCGACAACTCCTGTTGGTCCTGGTCGCCATCGGACTCGGGGCGGCCAGCATCTTCACCCTGATCCTGGCGCACCAGTTCGCCCCACTCGCACCGTTCGGCACGTTTGGGCTGGCGGGGAGTATCGGCCTGGCGACCTACGCCGTTTTCGGGGGCGCGGTCTTCATCGCCCCGACGGCCGCGCGGCGTTCCTTCTGGCTCTCGCTCGGCACCGGCACCCTCACGGCGTTCTACATCCTAGCCCTGCTCGGGCTGGATCGTCTGGCGCGGAGACTGCTCGTCACCGAGGCCCCGATCGTCACGACGATCGCCCTGGCGCTGACGATCGCCCTCTTCGATCCGGTGCGCGATCAGGTGCGGCGTCTGCTCGATCGCCTTGCCGGTCGTCGGGAACTCCCCTACCGCCGCCTGCTCCGTGCCTTCGGGGATGAGCTGCTGACCGCCCAGCGACCGGACGAGGCGATCGGCCCGGCACTCGGTTCACTCTGTCGCGCGATCGGTGCGCGTGGTGCGACGATCTACGACGTCGCCGACGCGCGGCTGACCAGCTATGGGCAAACAGGGGGAGCGGAGGAGGCGATAATCCTGCCCCTTAGCAGCGGCAACCAACTGCACGGGCGCGTCGTCTTCGGCCCGAAACAGCCTCCCCTCCCCTACACCCGGCGCGAGCGCGATCTCCTCGACCACGCGGCGGGGTTCATCGCCGCCGCGCTTCAATTGGCGGCACGCCAGCAGGCCCAGGCGCTCACCCTGGAAAGCCTGGCCGCAGAGCGCAACGCCTTCCAGGAGCGCGAGAGGGCGCTGGCAACGGCGTTGGCGGAGTTGGCGACGAACCAGACAACACCGGCGGAGAAGGAGCAGGCCGGGTTACAGGTTTACGCGCTGGGTCCGCTGCGCGTCGAGCGTGATGGCGTGGCGCTGCGGCAATGGGGCGGCGCAAAGGCCGGGAGCAGGCAGGCCGAGGCGATCTTCGCTTTTCTCTTCGATCGCGGCGAGCGGGGGGTGGCGAAAGATGAGTTTCTGGAATTAATCTGGCCCGACGTGTTGATCGACAAGGCTGATCTGGCCTTCCATCGCACCCTCGGCGGGTTGCGCCGCACCCTCGAACCGCAGATCAAGCGGGCCAGCGATGCCACGGCGATCACCTTCCACAACGATCGCTACCGGCTCGATCCGGCGCTGATCGCCTGGAACGATCTCGCGGCATTCGAGGAGCGCACCGCTGCCGCCAGTGTCACCGCCGACCCCGACGCGTCCCTG
>DATCMP010000230.1:0-7938 GCA_036563365.1 Thermomicrobiales bacterium | reverse complement strand
TGCGCCTCCGCCTGGGTTGTCGAGCACCAGGCGTCCGTTGCGTCTACTCGCGGATCGTCCCCCTCATTCCGCTCGGCGCGAATCGTCGGGGTGTGGCCTACCGGCGGGGCCGATAAGCCGATGAACCAGGCTGAGCAGATCATCGAGATCGAACGGCTTCGCGAGGATCGCGGCGAAACCGCGCGCGGCGAAGTCGGAGAAATCTTGCGAGCGGTGGGCGGTGCAAAGAACCGTCGGTGTCGCCCCCGCCGCGCGGCGGATTTGCTCGACCGCCGCCCATTGCCCAATACCCGGGCCGTGATTGGCGAAGGCGTCGGTCAGCACCAACGCGAAGTCGCGACGATTAAGCGCCGCTAGCGCCGCCGCCGCATGTTCCGCCACGGCCACGGTGTAGCCCTCACCCTGCAAGCACTCGCTGATCATGTCGGCGATATCGGGATCATCCTCGGCAAGTAAGATCGCTCGCCGGGCTATTGGCATCTCCCCCACGCTGGTCCGCCCTCCATTCCTCCCACCGGGGCGCTATCCCCACACGATAGCGCCATCCTGCCACACCCTATTGGACAGGGCTGCCCGCCCGATCGTTACAGGCCGATACCGTCCGGTCCGGTCTGTTGGCGATCCGCCTCCATGTGCAATCCGGTATACTGCGGCGCGACGCGGATAAGGTAACGTTGATGGCCGAAGACCTGTCTAATGCAGTGACGGATTCCGATGCGGCGCTCGTCGAGCGTATCCGTATGGGTGAGCGCGCCGCATTCGACACCTTGGTGCGGCGTCATCAGGCGATCGTCTATCGCGTCTGCTACCGGATTCTCGGCGAACCGGAGGATGCCGCCGATGCTACCCAGGAAGCGTTGCTGCGGGCGTACCGCAAGCTCGACACCTTCCGGGGGCAGAGCGCGTTCAAGACCTGGTTGATGCGCCTGACGGTTAATGTCAGCCTGAACGAGCGCGAGCGACGTAAGGCGACGCTGCCGCTCGATGACGCGCGACTGGCGACGCTGCCCGAGCACACGGTCGATCTGCGCCAAGCCGAAGCGGTGACGCAAATCCATCAAGCCCTGCAACAGGTGCCGCCGAACCATCGCGCGGCCGTCGTCCTGCGGGATCTGGAAGGTTTCGGCTACGCCGAGGTGGCGATAGCCCTGGGTGTGCCGGAAGGAACAGCGAAAGGCTGGGCACATCGGGGCCGGTCGCGCCTCAAGGACCTGCTGACGTGAGTGCCACCGACGAGGTGTTGAGCCTCTTGCCCGCCTATGCCGCCGACGAACTCGCCGCTGTCGAGCGCGAGCGGGTGGAGCGCGCCCTGGCGGAATCGCCCCAGTTGCGCGACGAACTCGCGCGCTACCAGCGCCTGTTCGTCCTGTTGGCGGCGCTGGCCGATGAGGACGTGGCGCTGGGCGCGACGGCGGAGCGGCGGATGTTGCGGCAGTTGGCGATCGGGTGGTATCTCGGCGGTGTGGTGCGGTTTGTCGAGGGGGTCGCCAGCGCATACGGGCGGGCCTTGGTCCATTATCTCGGAGGGGGACGCGCCCCGCGATCGCAGCAAGGAGGGCGCTGACGTGCGGAATTTCTTGACCACGATCGTCGATTTTCTGCCGCGCCTGTTCGGGGCGCTCCTGATCGTCATCATCGGGCTGGTGATCGCGGTCGTCGTGCGCCTGGTGGTGGCGTTCCTGCTGCGGCGTTTGCAGTTCGATGAACTCTGCCGTCGCGCGGGGATCACGCGACTCCTGGAGCAGGGGAGTGTCCGCCGCCGCCCCTCGCAGCTGATCGCGACGCTGATCTTTTACGCGATCGTTCTCTTTACGGTGCTGACGGCGTGCGGCGCACTCGGTCTGACGTTCGTGGCGGCGTCGCTCAATCTGTTGATCCTCTACACCCCGCGCCTGCTCGCGGCGCTGGCCCTGCTCGTCCTCGGCGTCGCGGCGGCGGGGCTGGCTGCCGAAGCGGCGGAGCGGGTGCTGGCCGACTTGGGGATCGCGCGGAGCGATTGGGGCCGCACGGCTATCCGCGCGCTGCTGATTCTGCTCGTCATCATCCTGGCCGGGGCGCTGCTCGGGATCGACGTGGCCCTGCTGATCGCCATCACCGTGATCGCCCTTAGCGGGATCGCGCTGATGGCGGCGCTGGCGATCGGGCTGGGGCTGCGCGGCCTTTCGCAGAATATCGCCGCCAGTCGCTACATCGCCGACGGGATCGACGAGGGCGATCGGATCACGGTGAACGGGACGAGCGGGACCGTGGAGCAGCTCGGCCACGCGATGACGACCCTGCGCGGCGACGATGGGCGGCTCTTCCTGGTGCCGAATCACCACTTCATGGAGCATGTGGTGATGAAGGAACCGCGCGAGACGGATATTTGAGGACGCCCACCGCCACTATCGCGCTGGACACCGTCTTTCCCCCTTTTCCTTCTCCAGTCGATAGTGGCGCTATGCCATCCTGTAGAGCGGCGGGATTCGGCGCGGCGTGGGGCGAAGCACGGCCGTGTGACGCTCAGCCGTGCGTCTTGTCTGAGCGCTAAGGGATAGTGGCGATGCGCGATGTCGTGCCGGATGGCTTGAAGCTCTTGTGGCAGCCGGACTTCATCCTGGCGCTCCAGCGGGTCTTCGGCCCCGGTTGGCGGCTCGTCTTCGAGTCGCTGGCGCTGCTCGGAGGGTCGCAGCTGGCGCTGGTCGTTGTCGCCTGGGCGCGTTGGTTCCATGGGCGGAAGTTGGCGATGCGGCTGCTGCTGGCCCTGTTTATCGGGCTCGGCGTCGATTTCCTGATTTGGAACCTCTGGCCGACCGCGCGCCCCGACGATCCGCGTATCCGCATGAGCACCCCGATCCCGATCTCCTCGTTCCCGAGCGGCCACCTCGTGACCGTGCTGACCAGCTGGGGGACGTTGGCGGTGGCGCGGGTGGTGCCGTGGCTCGCTGTGGTCGTTATCGCCGTACTCGTAGGGCTGGCGCGGCTCTTCCTCGGCGCGCATTATCCGGGCGATGTGTTGGGCGGTGTCGTTGTCGGGGCGCTTGTGCTTGGGGTGGCGGTTTGGCTCTGGTCCTGGCTGTGCCGACTTGTCGCGGGTTGGCGGTGGCCCCGCACCGTCGCGGTTGGTGTGGTGATCGCGCTCGCGGCGTTGGTTGCCGCCACGATCACCCAGCAGGGGCGCTGGTCGCTGCTCGGCTTGTTGGCCGGGACTGCGGTCGCGTTGCCCCTGGAAGCGTACCTCGCGGCACGCCTGTCAACGCCCGCCGAGCTCCCGGCAACGGGCTGGCGCAGGCGCGGCCTGATCCTCGCGGTCGGCGTCGCCGGCTTCCTTCCCCTTGCGCTGGTCGGATGGCTCGGCAAGAATCTCCCGCTCATCACCGGACTCCTGGTGCCGTTCCTCGCCGCGCTCTGGATCTTGCTCGGCGCACCGTTGGCCTTTCAGCGCCTCGGTTGGTCGGAGGAGGGGGCGCGGACGGCGGAGGATACGGTGGGAGTACCGGCGGCGTTGCGGGGGCATGTCTAGGGGCTGACGATCAGCCCACCGCCCACGTTCTTTCTCCGTCGGGGTTTCTGCGCGAGTCGATACTGACCACCCCCCCGCATAAGCCCTGCTCTCTCCGTGAATAGTGCTTGACGCCCCGTCCCGTCCGTGGTACTGTACCGATGATGGGCGCGGACAACGCCGCTCCGGAGTGTGACCCGATCCCCCGTTGGAGTGTGTGGTGACGATGCTGGCCTTCGCAACAACTGCGAGTAAAAAACGCCAGATACGCATCGCGCCCATCGGGAAGACGTCGGGGAGGTAATCGCACGCGCAGACTGAACCGCTAAAAAACGTCGAGAACAATCCCGTGGGCCGATATGGTCCGCGGGATTTTTTGTGTCCGTTGAAGGCTCGCTGGTGGCAGGAGTCGGTGCAATGGGTGTGGTGGTCCAGAAGTATGGCGGCAGTTCGGTGGCGACCGCCGAACGGATCAGGGCGGTCGCGCGGCGGGTCGCGATGGCGACGCTGTCGGGCGATGGGGTGGTGGTCGTCGTGTCGGCGCGCGGCGATATGACCGACGACCTGCTGGCGCTGGCAGGCGAGGTGGCGACCAGCCCGAACGGGCGCGAACTCGATCAACTGCTGGCGACCGGGGAGGCGCAGAGTATGGCGCTGCTCGCCCTGGCCCTCGGCGACCTCGGTGTACGCGCCCGATCGTTGAGTGGCGGGCAGGCCGGGATTCGCACGGCGGGGCAATGGGGTCGTGCGCGGATCGACCGCGTGGCAACCGGGCGACTGCGCGCCACCCTGGCGCGCGGCGAGGTGGCGATCGTCGCGGGGTTCCAGGGCGTGAACGGGCGGCGCGACGTGCAGACCCTCGGGCGGGGCGGCTCGGACACCACGGCGGTGGCGCTCGCCGCCGCACTCGGCGCGACCCGCTGCGAGATTTTCACCGATGTCGATGGGGTCTATACCGCCGACCCGCGCCTCGTCCCCGACGCGATCCGCCTCGACCGGATCGGCTACGCGGCGATGGCGGAACTGGCGTGGCGCGGCGCGAAGGTGATGCACCCACGGGCGATCGAACTCGGCGCGCTCTACAGCGTGACGATCGCGGTACGCTCCAGCCTCGATGACGGTCCCGGGACGCTGATCGGCCCCGGGCCGGCGACGACGAATGGATCCGATGCGGCGAAGACGATGGGGGAAACGATGGAACGGACCGGGACACTCAGCGGCGTCGTCCACGACGCGAACGTGGCGCGGGTGACGATCGCGGGGCTGCCGAGCGGCCCGGCCACGCTGGCGCGGATTTTTGGGCCGCTGGCGGGCGCGGAGATCAGCGTCGATGTGATCGCCGAGAGCACCACGCCCGACGGGCGGATCGACCTCGGGTTCACCGTCTCCGCCGATGAACTAGCGGCGGCGCTGCCGATCGTCGAGGCGGCGGCGGCGCAACTCGGCGGGCGGGTCGCCGCGCAGACGGGGCTGGCGAAGGTCTCGCTCGTCGGCACCGGGATGCTCAATCGCCCGGGGTATGCCGCGCGCCTCTTCGCCACCCTCGCCGAGGCCGAGATCTCCAGCTTGATGGTTTCCACCTCCGAGATCTCCGTCACCTGCGTCGTGCCGCAGGAGAGCGCCCCACGCGCGGTCCAGCGTTTACATGACACCTTCCGCCGCGACTTCGTTGCGGCCGACGCGCCCGCTCGCGCGGCTGTGGCGTCCCCCTCCACCGTCCCGGTCGCCGCCCAGGCTGGTGCCGCGCTTCCCGGCATCGTCGAGGCTGGCCTCAATGGAAGGGGGCGTCTATGAAACGCCCGTATTAGCGCGTTGCCCTGCCTGCAATACCATAATGTCTGATAGGTGGTGGTATGTAAGGGAACGGTGGCGCGGGCTCAGCGGCTGGCTGGCGACTTCAGTCGCCAGCCACCTCACGTCTACGCGCGCCACCACGCTATATCGCGCGAACGATCCTCGTCAGTGATGACATGAACGACACGTACAAAATGATGGAGGACACAATGTTCACCGGCTCAATCACCGCCCTGATCACCCCGTTCCGCGATGGCGAACTCGACGAAGCGGCGTTGACGCGCCTCGTCGAATTCCAATGCGACAACGGCATCTCCGGCCTCGTCCCCTGCGGCACGACCGGCGAGTCCCCGACCCTGACCCCCGAGGAGCATGAGCGCGTGGTGGCGCTCACCATGCGCGCCGCCCGCGACTGGGCCGCGCGGACCGGGCGAGCGCGCGTGCCGGTCATCGCCGGGGCGGGCTCGAACAACACCGCCGAGGCGATCCATTACTCGCAGGCCGCCGCGCGTGATGGTGCCGACGGGCTCTTGCAGATCACGCCGTACTACAACAAGCCGACCCAGGAGGGGTTGTACCGGCACTTCGCCGCCATCGCCGCCGCCACGCCGCTGCCGATCATCCTCTACAACGTGCCGGGGCGCACCGGCGTGAATATGCTGCCGGAGACGGTCGCGCGGCTGGCGCACGATTGCCCGACGATCGTCGGGATCAAGGAGGCGAGCGGCTCGCCCGACCAGGCCAGCGAAATCCTCCGCCTCTGCGGGCCGGATTTCGTGCTGCTGTCCGGCGACGATTCGCTGACCTTGCCGTTGCTGGCGATCGGCGGGCGGGGCGTCATCTCCGTCGTCTCGAATATCGCCCCCGCCGAGGTGGCCGGGCTGATCGCCGACTGGCGGGCGGGCGACGTCGCGGCGGCGCAGGCGCGACACCTACGGCTCTACTCCCTGGCGCGGGTGATGTTCCTGGAGACGAATCCGGGGCCGGTCAAGGCGGCGGCGGAGATGGTTGGGCTCTGCTCCGGCGAGTTGCGTCTGCCGCTCGCGCCGGTCATGGATGGGACGCGGGCGCGGATCGCGGCGGCGCTGGCCGAGGCGGGCGTCGAGGCGGTGGCGATCGTCGGGGCGACCGCATGAGCGCATTACGCCTCGCGATCGCGGGCGCGGGCGGGCGGATGGGCAGGGAAATCCTGTCCGCCGCCCGCGCCAACGACGCTTTCACCCTCTGCGCGGGCTTCGTGCGGCAAGGCAGCGTGCTCGTCGGCACCGATCTCGGCTCCCTCGGCGGTGGCGGGGCGCTCGGTGTCGCCGCCGCGCCGGCCGATGCCGCGCCGTCGCTGCTGCGCGACGCCGACGTGCTGATCGACTTCTCGCGTGCCAGGGCGACCGGCCCCTACGCGCGGGCCGCCGCCGAGGCCGGGATCCCGTTCCTCACCGGTACGACCGGCCTGACCGACGACGATCGGGCGGCGATCGCGGACGCCGCCGCGCGCGTGCCGACCCTGATCGCCGCGAATACCAGCGTTGGTCTGACCCTGCTGCTGCGCCTCTTGCCCGACCTCGTGCGGGCGCTCGGCGACGGGTATGACCTGGAGATCATCGAGACGCATCACCGCCACAAGGCCGACGCCCCCTCCGGCACCGCGTTGGCGATCGGGCGCGCCCTCGCCGCCGCCCGCGATGCGTCTTTGGACGACCGCGCCCGCTTCGGTCGCGCGGGCCGCGCCCCGCGCGCGGCGGGCGAGATCGGGATCCACGCCGTCCGCGCCGGGGCGGCGGCGGGCGAGCACCGGATCATCATGGCGAGCGAGGGTGAGCAGATCGAGATCCTGCACCGCGCGAACAGTCGGCGCACCTACGCCGACGGTGCCTTGCGGGCGGCACGCTGGCTCGTCGGGCAAGCGCCGGGGGCGTACACGATGGGGGAGGTGGTTTGAGAGGGTGAGGGCCGTCCCCTCCCCTCCCTCACCCTCACCGCACCTTAAAGACCTCGTAGTTACCGGTATTGATGATCCGCTGGTAGCGGCTGCGGTATGCCTCGACGTTCGGCTTGAACTCCCGGCGTTCGCCGGGGCCGATCACGACGTAATCGGTGTCGTATTTGTTGAGCAGTGCGGGGGTATTCGCGGCGAGGGCGTAGATCGCCTGCACGTCGCGTTGACGCTCGGTGTAATTGATCCCGAAGGCGAAGAGCCAGCCGGTATAGCTCATGATCACGCGCCGCCCGGCTAGCACCGGCACCGGGTGGTTGTGCTGCGTACCGGTCGCGAAGGTGGCGTGGGGCGGCGTCAGGGCGCGCACCTGCTCCGCGACGGTCAATTCCTCGGCGCTGAGCAGGATATTGCGGTCCTTGCCGGAGAGTTGCTGATAGTTGACTAGCAGGCCCGAGAGGGTCATCGAGAGGACGATGCTGGCGAGGATGATCCGGATCAGCGGCGAGGGATACTCGCGCCACGTCCGCGTCAGCAGCGCCGCGACGAGGATGCAGACCGCCAGGAACCAGTAGAAGAAGAACTTGGTGTTGTCCCAGTCCCATGGGCGGAAGACGATCAGGTTGCAGATCGCGAAGGTCGGCATGAAGGCCCAGAGGAACTTGCGCGCGGCGGGGGCGACGAGGGTGCGACTGGCGAGCGCCACGAAGAGGAGCGGGAAGAACCAGCCGAG
>DATCMP010000228.1:0-1749 GCA_036563365.1 Thermomicrobiales bacterium | reverse complement strand
CTCGGCTTCCGGTCCATCGGTCGCATACCGCCGATCATCCATCGCGAATACTTTCATTGCCGTGATCTCCTTCTTATTGTTTTATTTTTTGTGCTTCATTCTTTGCGGTGCGATACCCGCCCGCTACTGCGCTTCGTCTCGCGCCCGCCCTCACGCTGCGGGGATTGCTGTCCCGGTCATCGACTGATCCCTATCACATAACCTCCCAGCGCAGGCCGCCCCGGCCCAGCGCGATTGTGACCTCGGCGTATTCTGTGGTCATCAGCGAGCGAACACCACCTCGTGGCCCCCTCAGTTGGGTGCCGTGGTCACCACCATCCAGGGGCGACCCATCATCGCGAGGCCCAGGGCCGGAAGATCTCTCGCCCGCCCCACATTACGGAGATTCACTTGGCGCGACCGATCGCCACGCCGTCGCTGTTGACGCGATGGGGTTGGTCCAGCGAATCATCGATCGTGCCGGTCGACCGCATGGTGATCCAGGAGGCGGCGGTCGTCACCGAGGGGAACACGACCCGTTCGCCTGATTGGATGTGTTCGACCTCGACCCGCTCCGCCGCCCCATGCTGGAGGCGACAGCGAACCAGGAAGGAATGCTGCCATCGCGCCATCGCTCCGCTCCTCCCGACCGTCCAGGGGAGGGGGTCCGTCCCCACCGCCCGGTCGCGTCAACTGAACAGAGGATAGGGGGTGCCACTTACCGCGCACGGTACAGGGCGCTTACAAACGGCTTACAGGCTGAAATCTGGCTCGCGGTCGCGTACCCGGGCCGCTGAGGAGGAGGGATGGCACACAGATACACGCACGCGTCAGCAGCCAGCGCGCCCGCCCCCGTTAGAGGAAGCCGCCATCATGATGACGATAGAAGGCGAGATGCACCCGGCCTGGGGTTGCCGACCGGTCCGGTCGTGGCCGAGGATTGGGTGCCAGGCACGACAACGGTCGCGTCGTCGAGGAGGGCGAGAGGTGGGTTCTGGCGCGTGCCGCCCGCTGCTACCCACCGGCGCTCGTATCACCCCGCGTTCGCCGTGTGACCAGCCGCGCAGGCGGTTCAGGGGGCACCCGTGAGCGCCGTGTCGGCGATGTCGAGCCCCACGGCGAGGGCTTCTCGGATAGGGAGGGTGCGCCCGGAAACTAACGCGTCGGCGAAAGGGCCAGAGCCGAGCATGTCACGCGCGTGCGCGATGTAGCGCTCGTTCTCTTGGTTGCTCACCACGCCGACCGTCTCGCCGATCGCCTCGCGAATCGACTCGGTCGCAGCGTAGAGCGTCACCCCCGTCACATACTGCCCGAGCGTAATCGCCACGTTCGCCAGACCATTGAGGCAATTCGCGATGCCCCGTCGATGATCGAGCGCGCGGCTGGCGAGCAAACCGTCGCGGAAGAGCGACGCCGCCTCGCTCACCGCGCCCCGACGCAGGACCACATAGCCGAGGTTGACCTGCCGCAGAATCAGCCCGACGGCGTCGCCCAACTCCCGGTCGATCGCCAGGCTTTCCCGATAAAGCCCCTCGGCCCGCGCGAAGTCGCCCATGACCTGTGCATCCTCCCCCGCGCCGTTGAGCGCCCGGACGAGCCCCGCGCGGTCGTCGATCGCACGAAAGATCGTTACCGCCTCCGCCCCGATCGCCCGGGCCGCCGCGAACTCCCGCTGATCGCCGAAGACGTGGGCCAGGAAGATGAGCGCCCAGGCTTCCCCGCGGTTGTCGCCGCGTCCCCGTGCCAGCGTCGCGCTCTCGGCGCAATAGG
>DATCMP010000222.1:0-1956 GCA_036563365.1 Thermomicrobiales bacterium | reverse complement strand
CTTCTCCCGGAGCGCCTGGAGCTGCTCGGGGGTTGCCCCCGGCGCGTCGATGGCGAAGTGGGTGCGGATGGCCGAGAAGCCGACCGGCACATCCTTCGCCAGCCCCAGCGTGCCGCGCAGGTCCATGTCCCCCTCGACCGTCACCGCGACGCGCTCCGTCGGGATACCCATGGCGGTGGCGACGAGCTGGCAGGTCAGCTGGGCGCAGGCGGCCAGCGCGCCGAGCAGCAGGTCGCCCGAGCAGGCCGCCCCCCCCGCGCCCCCGACCCCCTGATGCGCCTCGGCCTGGTAGATCGCCCGCCCGAGATCGACCGAGCAGGAGAGCGGCGTGTCGGTCTGGCCACCCTCCGCGCGCAGGGTGATCTGCGCCGTGCTGGCATCCTGCCGGTAGCGATCCTTCAGCGGTCGTTGCAATGTGCGCAGGTCCATCATCCCCTCCCCGAATAAGTGTCGGTCAAAACGCCGCTATCATAGCATCCCGACCCATTGCCGTGTGGACGGAGGCATCCTTGCGGCCGTCCTCTGGCCGGAGGAACTTGATGCCCTTGTCGTCGCGGATCGTCTTGACCGTCCTCCCAGCACCCTCCCGTGCTCGCGTAATCCGTCGTATCCCCCTTTGCAACCCCGAGGCCAGCGCACGAGACGGTGCGCACCCCACTGCTCGAAATGGTCAGGACGCCACGGTACAGGGCCGGCATGGACCGCTGTTTGCGCATCTCTCAACCACAAATCAACCGCCGCCGGGTAGTGTAGGCAACGGCGATCAGACGATCGTTCAGTCGTGCGGAGGGGGGGAAGATGCTGAATCAACGACGCTGCTGCCACTGCGGCGGGTCCGGGCCGTTCGCCCGCGTGGCGACGTGCCAGGACAACCGAGGCGAGATCCTCGGCTACCTGTGCCTGTGCGCGTGCTGCGAGGAGTCGCTATCGGAGGGCGCGTTCCGCGACCGTATCCTCGACCACCTCACCGACCGGCTCCCACCACGCCGTCCGGTGCCCCCCGCGCGCGTCACCCGGCGGGTCCGGGGCCTCGATCGCCTCTAGACACGATAAAGCCGCCCCACCGCAGCCCTGCCCGGACGAATCAGTCGGGGGCGGCGAGGGGTGGCTGACGGGGCAGGGCGTGGCATGGGCCCGCCGGTATGCACGGGAGATCAGTCGTCCAGGCGGTACTGGCAGCGCTCGGCGCGCACGAGGAGCCGCTGCATCAGCTCGCGGCGGATGCGATTATGCTCGTCGTCCGTGTCCCAGACCCGGTAGGCGTCCTCGTCGACGAAGTCGAAGACGGCGGCCATCGACGCGTTGCCCGCCCGCAGGCCGAGGTCCAGCCCCCAGGTGTGCTTGAGCAGGCCCGGCGACGGCATCGCCTTGATGGCCTCGACCCATGGTTGCACCTGTTCGACGGTGGTCCCCGGCTTCAGGATGAAGAGCCCGATATGGCGGATCATCGCCGTCCTCCCCACGATGAAATGCCTGCGAACGACAGGGGACCACCGTAACACACCCGGCTAGCACCCGCGCGCCGCGCCGTTCATCAACGCGGCGCGTACATATTATGTCTATTATCGCGCGGTGATTGCGATCCACAACGCCTTCGACCGGCCCGCCATGCTGGAGGCAACGCGACGACGGTGGCCAGCCAGGAGGTCATCCCCGCCGGGCCCGGCGGGGGAGACAGGGTGGAAGCCCCGCTACCGGCCCCATTCCCTGGCTGCCGCATCGGCCCGACGTAGTGTCCGACGCGGTCCATGGCGCGTGGTCGACGTTCGAGGGGGTTGATGCGGCAGGGCGGGATCGCCGTGATCGCGAAGGTTGAGTCGGGTTGGATCATCGGCCCAACCTGGCGAGAGCGGCACCCATCCCGTGCCCGCGTCGGTGCGCCGACGCGGCCGTCGCGAGCGGCGACGCTGGCATGCGCCATGCATCGGGGATCACCGTGTTGATGGTGGCCTTCCC
>DATCMP010000111.1:0-8014 GCA_036563365.1 Thermomicrobiales bacterium | reverse complement strand
AGCCCTCCCGCACGGCAATCGCTTCGACACGCGCCACGATCGACCGCGCCATCCGCAATGACGCCGCATCGACCATCCGCCCCTCAACGACCATCGCCCCGCGACCGGCAGCGGTTGCCCGCCCATACTCGTCCAGCACCGTGCGCGCCCAGGCGACCTCGGATTCGGGCGGCGAGAATGCCGCGTTCGCCGCCGCGATTTGGCCGGGATGGATACACCACTTGCCATCGAAGCCCAGCACGCGCGCGACGCCCGCCGCCTGCTGAAAACCGTCGAGATCGCGGAACGAGGCGAACGGCCCATCGATCGCGCGTTTCTCGAAGGCCCGCGCCGCCGTCACGATCCGGCTCATCACATGGTGCCAGCGATGGCCCGGGTAATTCCGGTCGTTCTCATCCGGCTCCCCGATCGCGTCGAGCGGCATCCGTAGCGACGCCGCATAATCGCCCATCCCGAAGATCAGCGCATCGAGCCGTGATGAGGCCGCCGCGATCGTGTCCACGTTCACACAACCGAGCGCCGTCTCGATCTGCACCTCGATGCGGATCTGGTCGGGGGTGAACCCCTGCCGCCACTCGATCTGCGTCAGCAACCGATCGACGAACAGCACATCCTCGGCACGATTGACCTTCGGCACGACGATCAGGTCGAGCCGATCGCCCGCCGCCTCGACCACCTCGATCAGATCGCGATAGGCGAACGGCGTATCGAGCGCGTTGATCCGAAAAAGGCGCAGACGCTGCCCGAAATCGAGTTCGCGTAGCGCCCGAATCACATGCGCCCGGCTCGCCTCTTTCTCGCCGGGCGCAACCGCGTCCTCCAAATCGATGCAGATCGCGTCGGCGGCCGATTGCGCCGCCTTCGCGATCATCGCCGGGTTCGAGGCGGGGGTGATCAGGTACGAGCGGGGAGCAATCGGCATAGGAGAACCCTCTATCTGGTTAATATGCGGGATGCCGGTGGATTAGCATCCACCGGCATCCCACGATTACGATGAGAGACGACGCCCCTATTCCAGCCCGATGTAGGCTGGCAGGGTCAGGAATTCCGCAAAGTGCGACGCTGACACCAGCGAGTCCAGGATTTCGGCGGCTTCGGCATAGCGTCCGGTGCCCGCACCACCGGCCTTCTCCAATTCCTCCGCGCGAACCTTGTTGTAGAGTTCGATCGTGCAGGGGGTGCCATCTTCGAGCTTCGCGCCATTCTGGATCCACTGCCAGAGTTGGCCGCGCGAGATCTCCGCGGTCGCGGCATCTTCCATCAGGTTGTAGATCGCCGCCGCGCCGTTGCCGAGCAGCCAGGAGTTGATGTACTGCAAGCCGACATCGACATTCATGCGGAACCCTTCGTGCGTCACCGCACCACCGGGGATATCGAAGTTCTGCAGATCGCCTGCCGTCACCGCGACATCTTCGCGCAGGCGTTCGCGCTGGTTCGGGCGCTCGCCCAGCACCTTGTCGAACGATTCTAACGCTGTCGGGACCAGATCGGGATGGGCGACCCAGGAGCCGTCGAAACCGTCGCGGGCTTCGCGGTCTTTATCGTCGCGCACCTTGCCGAGCGCCACCTTGTTGACCTCGGGATCGCGTCGGCTGGGGATGAAGGCTGCCATCCCGCCGATCGCGTGCGCGCCACGCTTGTGGCACGTCCGTACCAGCAACTCGGTGTAGGCGCGCATGAACGGCACGGTCATCGTGATCTGCACGCGATCGGGTAGGATCATCTCGCGATCGGCGCGGAACTTCTTGATCGTGCTGAAGATGTAATCCCAGCGCCCGGCATTGAGCCCGGCGGAATGATCGCGCAATTCGTACAGGATCTCTTCCATCTCGAACGCGGCGAGGATCGTCTCGATCAGGACCGTCGCGCGGATGGTGCCACGCGGCACGCCGAGGGCATCCTGCGCGAAGTTGAAGACGTCATTCCAGAGACGCGCCTCGAGATGGCTCTCCATCTTCGGCAGGTAGAAATACGGACCGCTGCCACGCGACAGGAGCTCCTGCGCGTTATGGAAGAAATAGAGACCGAAATCGAAGAGGCTGGCCGAAACCTTCTCGCCATCGACCAGGACATGCTTCTCGGGGAGATGCCAACCGCGCGGGCGGAGCAGCAAGACGGCGGTCTGCTCATTCAGTTGGTATTTGCGCCCATCGGGGTTATCGAAGGTGATCGTGCGGCGCACGGCATCGTAGAGGTTGATCTGGCCCTGGATCACGTTCTCCCAGGAGGGCGAGAGCGAATCTTCCAGGTCGGACATGAAGATTTTCGCGCCGGAATTCAGCGCGTTGATCATCATCTTCCGCTCGACCGGCCCGGTGATCTCGACCCGCCGATCCAGCAGATCGGCGGGCGCGGGCGCAACCTGCCAATCACCCTCGCGGATCGCTTTGGTTTCGGCCAGAAAGTCGGGGCGTTCCCCGGCATCCAGCCGTTCCTGTCGCTCGGCGCGACGCTTCAGCAACGCCTCGCGCGTCGGATTAAACTCGCGGTGCAGGCGCACGACGAAGGCCAACGCTTCCGGCGTCAGCACCTGCTCGACCGCTGGCGATTGCGCCCCGATAACTTCCACACCCTGTATAGCGGACATCGTGTAGCCTCCTGCCTTCTCGATTCGCCTCAATAGCTACCCGCAGGGCAGCGGGCGACCACCACGCGCGCACTATACCCCATGCAGCCCTCAACCGGGAGAGATCCACCGGGACGACGGCAACTGAGGTCACCACCACGTTTCGCCAGGCAGCGTCAGATGGTGGTCGCCGCCCAGATAGTACGCAATTCCTCGACCGTGAGTTGACCGGGGGCCGAGCCAGCGCCAGCCGCGACCGCCGCGAACGTCAGCGCGGAACCTGATTGGTGGCCGACCACGCGTGTGATCATCCCGAGCGGTCCCATCGCCATCGCGGCGAGCGGGATCGTGATCCCCGTCGCGCCGCTGGTGATCCTGCGCGTGAGGGCCAGCAGGCGGGTGGCGTCGGCGGCCTGCTGCGGCATCACCGCCAGTTTCGCGGCGTCCGCGCCCGCCGCCGCCATCGCCCTGACCGTCGCCATTAATTCATCGTCGGTCGGCGTCATCGCGAAGTGATGGAACGAGAGGATGACCGGGATGCCACGACGTTTGCCTGCGGCGATGACACGATCGCGCAGGGTCGGCGCGGCCCCGAGTTCGACATCGACGAGCGCGGGGATACCGGTCTCGATCGCCGCGAGCAGCGCCGCGACGCGGGCGGCTTCGTCCTGCTCCCGTGCGCCGCCCTCGGTGGTGACGCGATTGGTGAAGAGGATCGGCAATTCCCGCTCCGCGAGCCGGGGCAACAACGCCTCGATCGCCGTTGGCGATACGTCGTCCAGATAGTCGGCGCGCAACTCGACCGCGTCCGGCGCGAGCGGGACGATCCGCTCGGCGGCGTCCAGTACCGCCTCGCGGGTCGCGGCGACGATCGGTACGCAGACGAGCGGGCGATCACGCCCGAACCACTTCGGCCCGAACTGAAAACCTGCGTCCGGGGGCGGGTCGGGGCTTGCCCCTCGTTCGAGCAGCGCGATCGCCCGGATGATCTCGCTGGCGACCTGTTGAGGCGTAAGGCGATCGGTGTGGATCGTCCAATGGACCAGCGAATAGACGAACTGTCGCGACGTTTTTAAGCTCTGGATACGCCCGAGCGCATCGGGATCATCGAGCAAGGGGCGCACGCCAGCCTGCCCATCGGTGCGGAGTTGCCGGTGGACTCGTTCGTAGATCGTCTCCGGGCGTGCTTCCAGGCCGATCACCCAGCCATGTTCGAACATCAGCCGACGATTTGCTTCCGCGAGCGGCACCCCGCCACCGGTGGCGATGACACCACCGCGTTCCCGCGCTTCCACGGAGATCGATCGCAGCGCCTCCGACTCCAAGGCGCGGAATACCGGCTCGCCGTCGCTCGCGAAGATGTCGGCGATTGGCCGACCCGCGCGCTCGACAATGGCTGCATCCACGTCATACGTCGCCACGCCGAGCTGCGCGGCGAGATGGCGGGCGACGGTTGATTTCCCGGTGCCACTGAATCCGGTCAGGTAGATCGTTCGCACTGTGCCCATGCCCCTCAGCTAAATGCTTTCACGATCAGCTGGATACCGGTGAGGATCAAGGCAGCCGAGAGGAACCGGACGATCGCTTTCCCTTGGACTCGCTGCGAAATCGCCGCCCCGACTTGCGCCCCGACGATCACCCCGGCGCTCATCGCGATGGCCGGGCCAAAGAGAACATTCCCCTGGAGGAGGTGGGACGCCGTGCCCGAAAGGGCGGTGAAGACGAGGACGAACGAGGATGTCGCGGCGGCGAGGTGCGCCGGGAAGCCGAACAGGAAAACCATCGCCGGGACCATGAAGATCCCGCCGCCGACGCCGAGGATACTCGACAGGAAGCCGATGCCGAAGCTGAAGATAATCCCGCTCCGCATATTGAAGGCGTATTCGTAGCGGGTGCCGTTGGCGATCGTGATCGCCCGCCGCACGAAGCCGGAGGGCAATGGATTATTGGGATCGGCCAGGGCCTGCGCCTTTTTCGGGTCCGGTCGCAGGTTGAGGAAGATTGCGACACCGATCAGCAGGATGCCGAAGACCAGCTTAAAGATCGCATCGCTGAAATAGCTCGCGACCTGCCCGCCGATGAATGCGCTCGGCACGGTCGCCGCCGCGAACCGGATCCCGGTCGCGTAATCGATCTTCTTCTGCCGCGCGAAGGCGATCGTGGCGGAGATCCCGTTGCAGAGGACGACGAAGAGCGATGTGGCGGAAGCCTGGATCGTCGTAAATTGCGAGGAGAAGAAGATCAGCAGAATCGGCACGATGATGAAACCGCCACCGGCCCCAACGAGGGTGCCGTAGGTGCCGACGAATACGCCGAGCAAGACGAATTCGATAATCTCCTGAATCGACATGACTTTCCCCTGCACCTTGCATCGTGCCGTTCTCCCCAACACGGCGGCCAGCATTATACATCTGTGCCACGCGCTTCGCGCGGGTACATCGAAGCTGATGAGGCTCCGTTGGTCTGACCAATCGGGATACGCTGCTATACTGAGGCGCGGCCAACGGTGATCTGGCACCGATGCGAGACAGCAGATGGCGAAGGAGGCAAGCATGTCCGGGCTCAAGTTTGGCTGGATTACACCGGCGATCGGCCCGCCCGAGAGCGATCTCGTACCGCTGGCGATTTACCAGCAGGAAGCGATCCTGCCGGTCGCGACGCAACACTTCGATTCGCTCTGGATCTGCGACCATTTTTACGGTTTCGAGCGCCGCAGCGATTCGTTCGTGGAGGGGTGGACGGCCCTCACCTGGCTGGCGGCGAAATACCCGACCGTCCAGGTCGGGCATCACGTCCTCGGCCTCGGCTATCGCAATCCTGCGCTAACCGGCAAGATGGCCGCGACCCTCCAAACGATGAGCGGAGGGCGTTTCATCCTGGGGATCGGCGCGGGCTGGCGCGAAGAAGAGTATCACGCCTATGGCTACGAATTCCCCCGCCCGGCGGTCCGCATCGCGCAGTTGGAGGAAGCGCTCCAGCTCATGCGCCTGATGTGGACCGAAGAAACCCCGACCTTCAAGGGGAAACATTTCCAGATCGAGGCGGCCTATGCCCCGCCCCACCCGGATCCGCTGCCGCCGATCCTGATCGGGGGCAGCGGCGAGCAACTGATGCTGCCCTTGGTCGGGCGGCAGGCCGATATGTGGAATACCAGCACCGGCCGCGGGCTGGAAGCATTCCGCCACAAGCGTGACATCGTCCACAAGGGTGCCGAGGGCGCGAACCGGGATCCGAAGGCGATCACCCTGACGGTGACGCACGAGGCACCGCTCCCCACGACCAGCGCCGAATCGGCGCAATGGGTGGAACTGTTGCGGACATGGGCCGACGAAGGGGTCGAGCATTTCCTGCTCGACTTCGGCCACGTCACCTCCACCGAGCCGGTGCTGCGGTTCGTCGAAGAGGTCATGAAACCCCTCCGGTAAGGGCCCGCGGCCCCGCAGCCGGGTGGCTGCGGGGCCTGCCCTTCGTGGCAGACCCGGGACAAAATACGCCACCCGCAGCCCCGCCGAAACCGGACTAGTCATCACAGGGTAGCCAGTTTGCCGTTCGCTCAACGCGCCGCTACACTGAGGGTGCATAAGCCCCGAGCGTCGCGGCGAGAGGAGAACGGCGATGGAAACGGCACCGGCAGGCGGCGGCAAGCTGCGACTCGGCATACTCGCCAACAATCCGAATTTCCCGGGGGCCTGGCAGCAAACGGTCGAAAAAGTCCAGATCGCCGACGAGTTGGGCTACGACTCGGTCTGGCTTGGGGAAACCTGGGGCTACGATCTCGTCAGCCGCCTGACCGAACTCGTGATCGCCACCCGCCAGATCGCGATCGGCGCGGGGATCTTCAACGTCTTCTCGCGCTCCCCCGGTGTCATCGCCTCGACGATGGCGACCCTCGACGAACGCTCGGGTGGGCGGATGCGCTGCGGACTCGGCTCGTCCGGTGGGCAGGTGATCGAGCATTGGCATGGGGTGCCGTTCGAGAAACCGCTGCGCCGAATCCGCGAGTACACCGAGATCATCAACATGATCATGCGGCGGGAGAAACTGGTCTATCACGGCGAGATATTCAACCTCGAACGCGGCTTCAAGCTGCAAGTCACCCCCGTACGCGAGCATATCCCGATCTATATCGCCGCGATCACGCCGAAGAGTATCGAGCAATCCGGGGCGATCGCCGATGGGATCCTGCCGATCTATTGGCCCGGCAGTCGCCTGGCGAAGCTACGGGCGCAACTCGACGCGGGTGCGGAGGCGGCCGGTCGGGCGCCGGGCAGCGTCGAGATCGCGGCGTACATCACGACCGTGGTGATCACCGACGAGTCGCAGCGCGCGGCGGCGCGGGACAAGGCGCGCGAGCCGATCGCCTTCTATGTCGGGAGGATGGGCCGCTTCTATGCCGAGATGCTGGCGCAGAACGGCTACGCCGCCGAAGTCGCGGCGATCATCGCGGGCTGGCGCGAAGGACCGGAGGCCGCCCGTGCCGCCGTCTCCGACGCGATGCTCGATGACACGGCGATCGTCGGCACTGTCGAGGAGACGCGGGCCAAGCTCGCCGACTGGCGGGCGCGCGGGCTCGACCAGGCGCTGATCAGCCTGCCGCCCGGCGACTCGGCGAGCACTCGGGCGATCCTGGCGGCGCTCATCGGCTGACGAGCACCGAGGACGCTGAGGGAGTATGCGGTGAGCAACGGCAGGGCAACCCCCAAGACCGGGGACGATGCGGCGAGCGATACCCTCGTCTTCCCCGGCAGCAATAGCCTTTGGATCACCCTCGCTATCTTCGCCGTCCTCGCCATCCCGGCAACCCTCTGGGTGGCGTGGGGAACGGTCGCCAGCGATGGCGCTGGCGCGGCCACACGCTCGTTCCTTGTCGGCTGCGGCGTGGCCGTCCTCTTCGCGCTCGGCGCGTGGTTCTCCTGGCGACAACGGCGTGAGGTCGTCATCGATGACAGCGGGGTCACCATCCGCGCTGGCGATGGTGTCGTAAAGGCGCACATCCCGTGGCCGGAGTTGATCGGCGTCGAGGAGCGGCGGATCCCGAGCCAGCCGCTTCAATCCGCGATCCTGCTCCAGCGCGCTGACGGCACGGCGCTGCTGATCGATCCGCAGCAAGTCCGCGATACCGCGACGATGGTACGGGAGATTCGGCGTCATCGCGATTACATCGGCAGCGGTGGGCCGGGACGACGAGAGCGCCGATAACGGGCTGATGCTGCCCGCAGTAACGCGAGGCCCCCTGTATCATTCGGTGATGTCCATCCAGGTATGATGTCTGTGATGCCTATGGTGTGGCGTGTGGGGTAATGGGGAGCACTTGTGGGTACCGGGAGATGGACGGGAGAGCAACGCTGGGTCGCGATCCTCGTCGCCGCCGCCCTCCTGGTGCTCGTCGGCGTACTCGGCGTGCCGCTCGGCCCATTACGGAGCGTCGCCGGGATACTAGTCACCTTC
>DATCMP010000110.1:0-3753 GCA_036563365.1 Thermomicrobiales bacterium | reverse complement strand
CCAGATCGCCAGCAGTCCGAAGGCGATCGCCCCGTGGATCGAGATCCCCCCGCCGCGGATATTCAATGCCTGCCAGGGATCGACCGCGCAACAGGCGTTCCAGTCGAGCATCACCCAATAGATCCGCGCGCCCGCGATGGCGGTGAAGACGACGAGCGGCACCATATTCCAGAGGTGATCCGGGTTCTCCCGCTTGCGCTGGGCCAGGCGCGCGGCGAGATAGGCACCGGCCAGCACGCCCAGCATGATGAGGATCCCATACCAGCGCACCGCGAGAGGCCCGATTGAGAATGCGACTGGATCGGTGACCATGCTCCTCCCCCCATGCCGAACATCCGAGCCCGTATATCGCTATCGATACAGCAAGGGTAGCATATCGGCAAGTCCGTTGCCCTTGCCGCGGGCCGGGGAGGGGCGAAGTTGAACCACGGCGCGCACAAATCGCACAGACCGCACGCCCAGGAGGGTGGAGGAACGAGCGCGAGGGGCGAAAGGGGTGCGATAGAGTGCTGTGCGGTACAGCGTATGACGCGGCATGGTGCTGGTAGCTGTTCCCCCTATCGTTGCCGGGGGAGCTATGCTTGTCGGTTATGCCCACCGACCCGTAGCTGCAAAGCGCGGCTTACACGAATGGTTGAATAATCTTCTTGGCAATGCCTTCGGCAAGCGGATAAACTTTGCCCTATATTGACAATCTCAATGTTTGCAGTAAGATTGTGTACGTACTTGTGCGTTCACACGATCGAGGGGTGCTTCATGGCCTACAGTGCGGAGATTAGTCGCACAAACCCTTCCGCTTTCCTCTTCCTGATCGATCAGTCGGGGTCGATGGAGGATGGTTGGGCTGGCGAACCGGGGAAACAGAAGGCCGATGGCCTGGCGACAATCATCAATCGCCTCTTGCAGAACCTCGTCCTCAAATGCGCTAAATCTGAGGGCGTTCGCGATTATTACCATATCGGGGTGATCGGTTATGGTGGGGTGGTCGGTCCGGCGTTCGGCGGGGCGTTGGCGGGGAAGGAACTCGCGCCGATCAGCGCCATCGCTAACCTGCCCGCGCGGATCGAGGAACGTACCCGGAAGACCGACGACGGCGCCGGCGGTTTGATCGAGCAGTCGATCAAATTCCCCGTCTGGTTCGATCCACTCGCCAAAGGCGGTACGCCGATGTGCGCCGCGCTCACGCAGGCCCGCAAGGTCCTGACCGGCTGGCTGGCGGATCATCCGAGCGGTTTTCCGCCGATCGTGATCAATATCACCGATGGCGAATCGACCGATGGCGATCCTTCCGTCGCCGCCGCCGCCCTGCGCGATTTGCGGACCGATGATGGCAATGTCATCCTCTTCAACTTGCACCTCTCGTCGCAGAACGCGACGCCGGTGCAGTTCCCGGACGACGATGCCGCGCTGCCCGATAAGTGGGCCAAGCTCCTTTTCCATCTGTCCAGTCCTTTGCCGCCCTTCATGCGGAGTATCGCCGGGCAGGAAGGGTTTCATGTCGGCGATGCGGCGCGCGGGTTCGCCTTTAATGCCGATATGGTCACGGTGATCCAGTTCCTCGATATCGGCACCCGTCCGAATAACCTGCGCTAGTTCGGTCCCGAGTATGATGTCGTTAGCTACGGGAGCTATCCGTGAGGAGTGCCGGGGTGATCGCGGAACCGTTCGTCCATGTTGCAGCGCCAGCGCCAGATGAGCCGGCCATCGGTGATACCGCAGCGGGCGCGGCGAACCTGTCGGCATCTGCCGTCCCCCTCGCGATCCGTGCCGATCTCCTGTGGCTGCCGAAGGCGGGAAACACCGTCGATGAATACGAGGATGCCTGGGCCATCTCGCCCGACGACGATCCGTCGTCGGGCCACTTCGCCTGCGCCGTGACCGATGGGGCGACCGAAACCTCCTTCGCGGGGCTGTGGGCGCGCTTATTGGCCGAGGCGTATTGCGCGGGCGGCACGACGCCCGCGGCCTTATTCGCGGCACTGCCCGCAGCGCAAGCCGCCTGGCGCGAGGCGGTGGCGGCGATCCCGCTCCCCTGGTACGCCGAGGAGAAGGCGCGTCAGGGAGCGTTCGCCGCGCTCGTCGGCCTCTCGCTGGTCGCCGATCCCGGTGTCGGGGGCGGGCGTTGGACCGCCCTCGCCAGCGGCGATAGCTGCCTGATGCAGCTCCGCGGCGATGCGCTGCTGACCGCCTTCCCGATCGCGAGCGCGGCGGAGTTCAATAGCCGGCCGACGCTGCTGTCGAGCGAACCCGCGAGCAACGCAGGGCTCACCGATACGCTCGGATCTGTCGGCGGCGAATGGCTGCCCGGCGACCGCTTCTATCTGCTCACCGACGCCGCCGCCTGCTGGTTCCTCGCGTCGTATGAGGCGGGCGAACAACCCTGGTCTGTCCTCGATACCCTCGCGGAGCCCGATGATGCCCCCGCTTTCCCCGCGTGGGTCGCGGGGTTGCGCGCGTCTCGCGCCATCCGCAACGACGACCTGACCTTGCTCTGCGTGCGAGTGTGACCGAGAGGTTCCGCGATGTCCTGGCCGACGCCGCAGGACTATAACGAGGCGATCCAGAATCCGCGGTTGAATTTGGTCGACCCCGAGTTGCGGGCTGGCATACCCGAGATGACCCCGCTCGGCCTGCCGCGCGCAATCACCGGCGGCTTCGCGAGTGTCTATCGGTTGCGCTGTGGCGGGCGCGACTGGGCGGTGCGCTGTTTCCTGCGTGAGGTGCCGGATCAGCAGGAACGGTATGCGGCGATCGGGCGTCACCTCGCTGTCGCGAGGCTCCCGTACACGGTCGGCTTTGCCTTTCAACCGGAAGGGATCAAGGTCGGCGGCCGGGCGTACCCGTTGCTGAAGATGGAATGGGTGACCGGCGAGCCGCTCGAACGATGGATCGAGGGCCACCTCGGCGATCCGGTTGCCTTGCGCGCCCTCGCCGATCGCTGGGTAACGCTTCTGGGCGCGTTACGGGCGGCTAAGATCGCGCACGGTGACTTGCAGCATGGCAACATCCTGGTCGTCAACGGCGAGCCGCGCCTGATCGACTACGATGGGATGTACGTCCCCGGCCTTACCGGGCGGCAGGGGACCGAGGTCGGCCATCGCAACTATCAGCATCCACAGCGCGGCGTGGCTGACTTCGGCCCTGGGATCGACGCCTTCGCCGCCTGGACGATCTATCTCTCGCTGCGGGCTTTAAGTGTCGCCCCCGCCCTTTGGCAGCAACTCGGCGCGGGTGACGAAGGGTTGTTGTTGCGCCGCGAAGACTATGTGCAACCAGCCTCCGCACCCGCATTGCGCGCCCTCGAAGCGGTGGCCGATGTCGAATTACAGGGGCTGCTGGTTCGTTTTCGTACCCTGCTGGGTCAGTCGGTCAGCACACTGCCGGCATTGCCCGGCACCGATGCTGCGGTGCCGTTCTCGCGCCGCTCACGCGCACCGCGAAAACCGCGATCAGCGGTCACACCCTTGCCGCCGCGCTCGACCGCTCCGGGGGCTGGTGCGGCGGCATGGCTGCCTGATCACCTTACTCCTGCCTCCATGATTACCCTCGCGCCCTCGTATCGCCTGGAGCGTGGGCTGCTCGGCGTGCTTGTGGGGAGTATGCTCGGCCTGATCCTCGGTACCTGGGCAGGGTTTCTGGCTCTTCGTGTCGCCGCGCTCGTCGGTGGACTGGCCTTGGCGCTCACCTTCCTCGCGCTCGTCGGGTGCTATGTGGCTTTGCCGCTCTGGCCGCGCAAGCTGGCGGCGCACATGC
>DATCMP010000213.1:0-4882 GCA_036563365.1 Thermomicrobiales bacterium | reverse complement strand
ACCATACCCCTGCTATATCGACGGTAAGGAGGATCGCGGGTATGACCGATGCGGTGGTGGGGCTCATGCGGGCCTTCGGGTATCTCGGGCTGTTTCTGGTGCTGATTATCGAAAATCTGTTCCCGCCGATCCCTTCCGAGGCGGTCCTGCCGCTCGCCGGTTTCCTGGTTGGCCGTGGCGAGATGAATTTCGGGTTGGCCGTGGCGGTCGCGACGGCCGGTGGTGTGGTCGGCGCGCTGATCCTCTACGCGCTCGGGCGCTGGGGTGGCCGTCCGCTGATCCTGCGCTATGGCTGGATCCTGCGCGTCGATGCGGCCAGCCTCGACCGAGCCGAGCGGTGGTTCACGAGTTATGGTGATTGGGTGGTCCTCGTCGCGCGTGTGATCCCGCTCGCGCGCAGCATCGTGTCGATCCCGGCGGGGACGATGCGGATGCCGCTGCTCCGTTTCACCGTCCTCACCACGATCGGGACCGGGCTCTGGAATATCATCCTGATCGGGGCGGGGCAGTTGCTCGGGGAGAACTGGGAAGAGGTCAGCAATGTGGCCGCGACCTATTCCGATGTCGGTGTCGGGCTGCTCGGCCTCGGCGTCGTCGCCTTCGGCGTCTATTACCTCTTCCGCCGCCGGATCAAGCAGCGCCAGGCGTGATCTACGCGGCATGGGGCTGCCCCGCTCCAACGAGCAGCATCGAAAAGCCCCGCCACCCACAAGCTTGGTGGCGGGGCTGCTCATGCTGCGAATCTGTCCGGTGCGCGCGTAGGTCAGCGATCGTCGCGAGGCGCTGAGCGGCCCGCGCGTATGGATCAGTCCACCCCCGAAGCGACCCCGACCCTGCGCTAACGTGGGTCCTTCGGCAGGCGCTTCAGCGCGTCGTAAACCGGGCGCTTGCTGTAGTCGGGGTTGATGATACTGTAGTGCGACGGCCCATCGTACCAGTTCCCGATGATCGACCAGTTAAGGTTCCAGAGGAAGGTCACGCCCATGTAGGGATTCTTCTGGCGCATCTGGAGGATCGCGTCGGTGACGTATTTGGCGCGCATCTCCTCGGTGACGGTGTTGAACTCTTGATAGCCGTCGGGGCGGAAATCGCTCCCCCAGCCCCATTCGCTGAGCCAGATTTGCTTGTCGCCGTCGCCATATTGCTGCATGATCGCGTACTGCTGCTCGAAGCGCCGGAAGTAGAAGCTGTCGTGGTTGTAGAATTTTTTCTCCGGGCCGGGTTTCCCCTCGGACCAGAGGGTGTCGGGCGGATTCGCCATCCCGTAGGGGTGCGAGCCGAGGACATCGAAGTAGTTCTTGATCTCGCCGCCGTTGACCTTGTAGAGCTGATCGAGGTAGATCAAGTCATCAACCGCCAGACTCGGGTTGTTCACGCCGGTCGGTGAGAGCGCGCCGAGCACCACGATCGCGCCCGGATCGATCCCCTTGACGCCGAGATACCCCGCTTTCAGCAGCTGCACGTAGAACGCGGGATTGATCCGATTGCCCGTTTCGGCGGCCAGGTTCTCTTCGTTCCAGATCTCGTAGGCGATCACCTTGCCCTTATAGCGGGTCGCAATGGCGCGCATGAAGTCGCCGAAGTCCTGCGAGTTGAGCGGGGTGCCGTCATCGAGCCCGGCGGGCGTCGCCCAGCGCGGCGACTTCACCACCGAGAGCATCACGCGGATATTGGCGCGGTTCAGGGTGTCGACCACCTCGTCGAGCTGGCCCCACTCGTAGCGGCCCTTGCTGACCTCGACATCGCGCCAGATGATCTGCTGCTTGGTCCAGGTGAAGCCGATGTCGTTGACCATCCCGGTCAGGCGATCGAGCGGCTGGCCGAAGTATTGCGCCTGGATCCCGAGCCCGACCTTCGGCCCGATCAGGAACGGATAGCCGGTGCTGGAGAAGCGCTCGGTCACAAAAACCCCCGGCGGCGGCGCGGTCACGGGCGGCGGCTCGGCCGCCTGCGCGGCGGCGGGGACGCCGACACGGATCATCCGCTCACGCCCGAGCTGGCCGAGCAGGACGGCGTAATCGGTGCCGAGCTGCTCGGGGTGATACTCGAACCGGGCGCGCTCGAAGTATTGCACCTGATACTCTTTGCCGTCGTTGGCGTTGCGCTCCGTCAGCAACTCGGAGATCGGGTAGCCGAACGTCGGCAGCCCGCCGAATCTCTTCCAATAGTCCAGGAAGGTCGGGCCGACGTTGTGCCCGGTTTCGGGGAAGAAGGTCTGCTGCGGATCGCGGCTGCGCGCGACGGGTTGGAAGAGCGGATCGAGGGTGCGGGCGTTGGCGAGCTCGCGCCCGACCTGGGTCAGCAGCACATCATACGGCGCGGCGTTCTCGGGGTGGAGCTCGAAGACGGCGCGCTCGAAGTATTGCACCTGATAGGTTTTGCCGTCGGTGGACGGGAACGAGAAGACGTTGGTGAGCGGGTATCCGAAGACGAAGAGGCCGCCCTGGGTATCCCAGAACTCGCGGAAACGCCCGGAGATGTAATGTTCGGTCTCCGGGAAGAAGCGCGCGTCGTTCGGCTCCACCGCCGCGGGCTCTGCCGCCCGCACCCCCCCGATTGGCCCGCCCAACTGGGGGAAGAACGTGCCGCAGACGATGATCGCCGCGAGCAACGCCAGCATCGACCGGCGGCCCCGGCCTACCTTACAGAACGTACGCACAGAAACTATTTCCCTTCACTCTTGACGATACGCCGCCTGGCCCGCCACTGCCTGCCAACAACAATTCCGACGCACGATTGCCAGACCCATCCGCGCGATGGGCGATTGCCGACGACCTTGATTCCAGTTGGTTGCTCGCCACCTGGGTACGCATCCATCCTACCCGACGGCAAGACGCAGTGTCACGGGATAGTACGGATAGGGTTCCGGTTGGGATGCCGGTCGGGACAGCGATCGTTGATCACCGTTGAGACGAATGAAACGCGACCACGGTTGCATCCGGCGATTTTTGGGACGCATTGTTGGTTGAGTTGTCATATTGCGCGCCACAGCGAGGCGGATCGACGCGATAGCGCATACGAACGCGGCAAACGCGGCATCGACCGTGTATACTGTCGCTCGGAATACGTCGCGACCAGCGTTGAACGCGAGCACTCGGCGGAAGAGGTAACGATGCTGCGCCATCAGCGGTCTCGCCTGCCCATATGCCTGGCTATCCTCACCCTGCTGACCCTGTTCGGTACGGCGTTCCCGGCCCTCGCGGCGGCAAATCTCACCCCGGTCGCCAGCAGTCAGGCGATCAGTATCCCCTATGGCACCGCCTCGGCGATCACCCTGTACGCGAGCGATCCCGATGGCCCCGCCGCGCTGATCTATGCGATCGCCACCTACCCGCAGCAAGGCGCCCTGTCGAACTTCGATCCCGTTGCGGGCACCCTGACCTATACCCCGAGCCCTGGCTACAGCGGCGCGGACAGCTTCACCTTCACCGCTTACGATGGCCTGGCGACCTCGGCCCCGGCCCCGGTCCAGATCACGATCAGCCCGCAATCGTCGGCGTCGATCAGCACGCCGAGCCTCGGTTTCGGCGATCAGCCCGTCGGCACGCAGAGTATCGCGCAGAACGTCATCTTGCGGAATACCGGTTCCCTGCCGGTCGCGATCGCCGCGATCGCGATCACCGGCGACTATAGCCGGACCCACAACTGCCTCGCGATCCTCTACACGGGTGAGTCCTGTACGATCAGCGTGTCCTTCCGCCCCTCGACGACCGGCTTTCGGTCGGGGATGCTGACGATCACCGATAACGCTGCGGGCAGCCCCCGCGTCGTCACGCTCGGTGGTTTCGGCACCGGCGACGCGGCGTTCGTGGCGCTGACCGTCGCATCGAGCGGGTCCGGGGCGGTAACCGCCTCGCCGCCCGGCACCGCGACCGGGCCGGGCGGCACGTCGCTCTACCTGATCAATACGGTCGTCACCCTCTTCGCCCGGCCGGAGCAGGGTGCGATCTTCACCGGCTGGACGATCGACAATGCCTTCGCCGGTTGGGCCAACCCGCTGACGATCACGATGCAATCCGGCCATACCGCCGTGGCGACGTTCGCGTCGCTCCCGTCGTTCAGCGATCTGCCCACCGGTCAGCCGTACACGCGACCGACGATCGAGCTGGCCGCGCGCGGGATCATCCGTGGGTATGGCGATGGCCGGGTCGGGCCGCAGGAGCCGGCGCTCCGCGCGCAGATGGCGGCGTTGATCGCGCGGTCGATGGGGTGGGGCGACGAGAGCTGGGGGAATTTCTTCACCGATCAGGGCATGGTCGACGTCGATCTCTGGCGCAATGTGGGGACGATCGCCCACTATAGCGTCGCCTTCGGCTTCGGTGACAATACCTTCCACCCGGTCGACCCGGTCCTCTATTCGCAATCGATCTCGTTCATCACGCGGGCGATGGTCCAGAAAGGCTATTGGGTCTCGCAGCCCGATAATCCGGCGCTCTACCCGAATGTCCCGGCGTCATCGGGACACCGGCAAGACCTCGCCACCTTTGTCCACTACGTCGGCGCGGTCCCCGACTACCCGACGAGCGGCCCGTTCGAGATGTGGAATCAGTCGGCCGCGCGCGGCTGGTTCGCCCGCGCACTCTGGCAAGCGCTGCATAGCTACTTCGGCGTGGATCGGGTGCCGTAGCGGTGCCGCTGGCGAGCGGTGCCGCTGGCGAGCGGTGTTGCTGGCGAGATTGAAGGGGCGGAAGCAATGATGGGGAACGAACCGCGCCTGATTCGCGATTTCGCGGCGATTACCGCCCCGCGCTCGGTCCTGGTGGTGATCGCGCACCCGGATGACATCGAGGCGTTGTGCGGCGGGACGGTCGCGTTGCTGGCCGAGTCGGGCTCGCGGATCAGCTACCTGGTCCTGACTTCGGGCGATAGAGGATCGCCCGAT
>DATCMP010000207.1:0-7521 GCA_036563365.1 Thermomicrobiales bacterium | reverse complement strand
CCCGGTGCCATCCTGGCCCGCGTCGCCTCGAGCCACATCCGGGTGGGTACCTTCCAGTTCTTCGCGAGTCGCGGGGATGTGGACGGCCTGCGGGCGCTCACCGACCATGTCATCGCGCGACACTATCCGGATGCGGCCCACACCGCGCAACCATATCGGGCACTCCTCGAGGGCGTGATCCGCGCGCAGGCGAGCCTGATCGCGGAATGGATGCTGATCGGGTTCATCCACGGCGTGATGAACACGGACAATATGTCGATCGCCGGGGAAACGATCGACTACGGGCCTTGCGCCTTCATGGACGCCTACGATCCGGAAGCGGTCTTCAGCTCGATCGACGCGTATGGGCGGTATGCGTACTTCAGGCAGCCGACGATCGGCCAGTGGAACCTGGCCCGTCTCGCCGAGTGCTTGCTGCCGCTGCTCGCCGACGATACGGACGCTGCCATAGCCACAGCGAACGAATCGCTCGACGCCTACGCGGCCCGGTTTGAACAGGTATACCAGGCGCGGCTCAGGCGGAAACTCGGCCTGTTCACCGAATGTGCGGACGATGCCGAGCTCGGGCGGGATCTGCTGGACGCGATGCGGGCGAACGGTGCCGACTTCACGCTAACGTTCCGGCGGCTGAGCGAGACACCCTGCGGCAACGAGGCCGATGGCGGCGTGCGTCGCCTGTTCGCCGATCCAGCCGCGTATGACGCCTGGGCAGCGCGTTGGCGACGACGGCTTGAGCAGGAGCCGACCGACGCGGCGATGCGGCGTAGCGCTATGCTGGCGGTTAATCCGGCCTACATCCCGCGGAACCATCGCGTGGAAGCCGTAATCCGCGCCGCCGTTGACCACGATGATTTCGCCCCGTTGCATGAACTGGTGACGGTGCTGTCAACGCCCTTCGACGCCCAGCCGGCCTTCGCGCAGTACGCCGACCCGCCGACAGAGCACGAGCGCGTGCTCCAGACCTTCTGCGGGACCTAAGGGATGATCCGGGCCAAGCCGTAGCCCGAGGCCGGATCTCCGTGCGGGCTAACACGCTCATCGGCACCGGATAGCCAGCGCGCATCACCGAACAGCACTTGGGATGCCAAATGGAGGGGAGTGGTCACCAACACCGACTCTCGACGTGCGGCGCAAGGGATGCTCCTGGGCCTGCGGGTTGCGGGGGGGAGGAAAAGCGGGGGACCATGAACGCTTTCACCAGGGCCATCGCGGCCGGCGCGGTCGGTGCCAGCACCACGACGCTCTTGCACGAGCTCACGCGGCGGCTGACGGCAGATGCGCCGCGGGTCGATCTACTCGGGCTGCAGGCGCTGGCCCGCCTGTTGCGGGCCGGCGGCGCGGTGCCCCCAACCGGTCGCGCCCTCTACAATCTGACCCTGGCCGGCGATCTGGCGTCGAACACCGCCTACTTCGGCGTAGCCGGGGCCGGGGGGCGCGACCGGGCCGTGGCGCTCGGGGCCGCGCTCGGCCTCGTCGCCGGGGCGGGCGCGGTCCTCCTGCCACCCCCCTTGCACCTGAGCGGGGCGACGACGGGGCGTTCCGGGACAACTGCGGCGCTCACCGTGGCCCTGTACACCGCAGGCGGCCTCGTCGCTGGCGCGGTCTACCGCGCGCTCCCCGCCTAAGAGCCCGCCTGGGCAAGGCGCGGGTGCTACACCCCTCGACGGGCCGGTGATCCATTGTCGGCACAGGTTCACCATCGTGTACTCGCCGTCGCGCAGGCGCGAGAGGCGTGTCCTTGGCTAATTGGCGTGTCCGCGCACATGTTCCCGGTCAGATCATGGTACGGCGAGGCCGTGTACGGCGCGGCGCGGCGGCGACCGACATCAGGGAGCTACACACAACCCGCCGCGTGCCCAAGCAGAACGCGACGTGCGAACGGTGCTTGGGCCTACCTATACGCCCGAACAAAACCAGGGCGGTGGTGGTGCGCGATGGCGCGGGGGCGGATCAGCGTCCGGGGCACTCACCGCCGCGCCGCCGATCTCGGTACCGGGGATGGTGGACGATGACGAGGGAGGGGGTCTGATGGCGGGATACGGGATACTCCAATCCCCAGCCATCAGGAAGGAACGCGGCTATTTCGTCCGCCACCCGCGCGTGGGTCACACCGACCACGGGCGCTCCCAGGTGGCGTTGTTCGGCTCGTCGGCGCTCAGGCCGCCGCCGCGTTGTGCAGGCGGTAGCCGAGGCCGCGGCAGGTCTGGATATGGCGCGGGCGACCACGATCGTCGCCGAGCTTGGCGCGCAAGCGGTTGATGTAGGCCTTCAAGTAGTGGGTATCGCCGAGGTGCGCCTGCCCCCAGACCCGCGCCAGCAGGGTCCGGTGCGCGACGATCCGGCCGCGGTCGACCGCGAGCGCCGCCAACAGCACGTACTCGGTCGGGGTCAGGTCCAGCGCCGCCCCATCGAGGCGGGCCTCCCGCCGCGCGGCGTCCACGATCAGGCCCGCCGCCGGTGGGGGCATCGCCACCGGGGTGCGGTCGACCCGGCGACCGAGGGCGCGCAGGCGGGCAAGCAGGAGCAGGGGATCGGCGCTGTCGGGGAGATAAAAATCCGCGCCCGCGTCGAGGGCGGCCACCTCGTCCGCGCCGTCGTTGTGCGTTCCCAGCGCCAGGAGCGGCGCGTCGGGGCAGGCCGCTCGTAGGCGGCGGCAGGCCGCCAACCCGCCGGTCGCCGCCAGATTCAGAATCATGAGATCCGGACGCGCGACCAAGGCAAGCGCGTCGCCCCCACCATCCGCAGCCGCGCGGGCGATCCGGGCGGCGGGCCAGAGGGTCCGGACGTGGCAGGCGAGCAGGGCCGCCCGCGCGTCGTCGGCACCCACGAGCAGGATATCCATCTGCACCGCTGGCACGCGGTCGACCGCGAATTGTTGAGGATAGACGACAGCGGCCGACATGGTGATCGGGCTTCCGGTCCCGCGGACGGTGTCGAGCGTATCCATATTCCCTCTCCTTGAGCGTCGGTATCGATCCCTAGGATAGCGCGAAACCCCTTGCGCTTCCGTACGGTACCGACCGAAGGGGGCGTGGTCGCGATACGGTTCCCCGGGCAGCACGGCGAGGTGGCGATGCGTGATAGCGTTGCACCCGTTGCCCGCTTCGGCAATCGTGGGCATGGACGGGCATGGGCGATTCAGATGTAGCCGAACACCGGCGGGAGGACGATGGCGACAGTCGCCGCCCAGATGGCATAAACCGGCAGATAATCCGTCTGCCACCGCTCAAGGACCGCGAATGAGCCGCGCCCACGCAGGAAGCGGATGTAGAGCACGGCGGACCACGCCAGATTAACCAGCAAGATCACGTTCATCCCCAGCACCGCCACGCGGTTCGGGGTGAAACCGAACTCGGTGATCCGCGCCGCGACGGCCCACAGCGCCACCGCGTCGGCCAGCAGCGCGCTGATCACCAGCACGACCTGCAGCACATCGAAGACGCCCGGTGCCGACCAATGATCCCGGGCGGAGACGGCGTAGAGCAGCAGGGCGAGGACCAGCACCAGGAGCAAATCGAAGGCGATGAGCATGTTGCGCTCGATGGCCGACCCGCCTCCGGTCCACAACAGGGCACCCAGGAACGTGACCAACACGGCGGCGAAGAGGGGCGTGAAGAGTCGCGTCAGCACGGGTGCCATGTTCTCGATCACGCTCTGCTTGGCCTCTACCAACCAGGCGGCGATGAGGACCGCACCGGCCGCCCCGCACGGCAGCAGCCATCCACCGACGAACGGCTCCACATCGATCCCGATGGTCTCGAACATCAACAGCAAGAACCCGGTAAGGACCCCGCCGCCGAGGGCGATCAGCACGTAGTAGATGAAGAGCTCCCCCGAGAAGCGGATGAAGTCCATGCGGCCCCCGACCTGGCCCCAGCGGCCCCCGGCGTACGCGATACCCACCGCCAGCCAGAGCGCGATCGGCAGGTGTAACATCGTGAGCACCTCGGTGGAACCAGTCGAGGCGAAGGGGTAGATGTTGGCCGCGACACCCGCCGCGACGAACGCCCCGACCAGCCATGTGAGGGTAGTGGCGTCGAGGTGCCGTTTCCAGGCGAAGTAGGCGGTCAGGAGGGGCAGGACGAAGAGGCTCAGGTTGCGGACGTAGAAGCCGTTGTCCAGATCGAGCGGCATCCCGAACAGCGCCGGTACCTTAATGAGCACCGCCGCCGCCACGGCGAGGCAGAACGCGACGATGGCCTCCGTGCGAGCGGGCGTTCGTGATTCCCCGGAATCCGCAGGGGCGACGACGAGTTGCTTCCAGAGGCGCTCCGAGTGCTCAAGGGCGAACTCCCGCGAGAGGGCATCGAGGTCGCCCAGGCGCTTCACGGCCACCAGGAACGCCTCATCGGTGGCGAGCCCCGCATCGACCAGGGCCGCCACCTGCTCCCGCAAATGGTCTTCCAGTTCAGCTACATCGACGCTGTGGATCGCCTGGCGGCGGCGGAGATAGCTCCGCCATTGGTCGATCTGCTCCTCGAGCGTTATCGCTCGCGATAACGCGTGATGCGGTGTTGTCATCGTCAGCCCCCCTGCGGCAGCGGCGCGACCGACGCCGGGTAGCCGACCGGGGCGGGCAGGGCGAGCGCCAGCCAGATACCCCGGAGGGTGGCATCCACCGCCTGCCATTGCCGACGTTCCTCGGCGAGCTGCGCCCGCCCCTGCTCGGTGATCCGATAATACTTGCGACGGCGACCGCTCTCCGCGACCTCCCACCGCGCCGCGACGTAGCCGAGCCGCTCGAGTCGGTGCAACACGGGGTAGAGCATCCCGTCCGTCCACTCCATGCGCCCCCCGGACACCTCCCGCACGCGCTGGAGGATCGCGTAACCGTAGCTGTCCCCTGCCGTCAGGATCGCCAGGACGATCGGGGTCGAGGAAGCGGCCATCAGATCCTTGTTGATCTCCATGATTCCCCCTTCGCATGGCACCGATGCACCCGCACGGACGTACATAACAGCATTATACATAGCAGCATTAGACATGTAAAGGAGAAAAGTGCGTGGGGTATGGCCGGGTGGCAGCTCCCGAGAGGGGGCCAAGGCGACGGGGGGCGTTCGCTGGTACTCGGCCGTGCTGAGGGGTGCGGGGTTGGGGCAGCATTCGTCCCTCAGCAACGATCTACAAACTCCGCTATCATCGCCCCTACTTCCCGCAGCGCGATTGTTGTTCGACCGCGCCGACGCGGGAACGATAAGCAACGACGCCGATGGGGATCACAGCAGCCGTACAACGTTCGTGAGGAGGATCGCGGTGAAAGTCGTCGTTACCGGGGGCAGCGGCAGGATCGGCCATCTCGTCTGCCTGGATCTCGTGCAACACGGGTACGAGGTGGTCAACGCCACCCGCTCAGCGCCGAAGGAGCCGCAACCGGGCGTCAAATTCATCCAGGCGAATACCTCCGACATGGGCGAACTGGTCAGCGCCTTCGCCGGGGCGGACGCGGTCATGCATATCGCCGCGATCCCCAGCCCGACCCGCTACCCGACCCAGGTCGTCTTCAACACGAACGTTACGGGGACCTACAACGTCTGCGAGGCGTGCGCCGCGCTCGGCATCGGCAGCGTCATCTACGCATCGAGCATCAACCACCTCGGGATGGATTTCCGCTATCGCGATTTCACCCCCGACTACTTCCCGGTGGATGAGGAACATCCCACCGGAGCCCAGGATCCGTACGCGCTCTCGAAGGTGGCCTCCGAGGAGATCCTGCACGGTTTCCATCGCCGATGTGGGATGCGGACGATCACGATCCGCCCGCCCGCGGTCGTCATGCCGGAGCAATACCAGCAACGGTTCGACATGAACCGCGCGAACCCGCTCAAGGCGGGCGGCTTCCTCTGGACCTACGTCGATGCGCGCGATCTGGCGACGATCTTCCGCCTCGCGCTCGAAAAGACCGAACTCCGGGACGAGGTGATCTACGGGACCGCCGAAGACGCCTGGGCGGAGCGTCCCCTGGCGGAACTCGTGCCGCAGTACTTCCCCGACGCGGGCGACAAGGCCACGCAGCTGACCGGCACCGAGGCGGGGGTCACGAACGCGAAGGCCAAGCGCCTCCTCGGCTTCGAGCAGCGCTACTACTGGCGCGACCTCGTCAAATAACCAGGCCCCGCGGATGGTGCCACAATGACGATCGCGTCGGGGGGCGACTCGTCGCCCCCACGCGGTCTTTTTTGACAGGTCGTGCAGAAGGGTGGTACGGATAGGCCCGACACAGCGACACCATCCGGGCGACGAAAGCCAGGAGCGGCAGCGGACCATGGCGAATCATCCATCAATGCACGGAGAGGAGAACCGATGCCACGCGTCAACCGGGCCATCGAGTTGCTACAGCAGGATCAACCGATCTTCGCGGCGAATCCCCCCGCGCTCACGTATGAAGCCGGCCTCGCCGCCGCCGGCACCCGCGCCGATTTTTTCATCACCGACTTCGAGCACCACCCATTCGACATGGTCGGCCTCCGCGCGTTCATGCGCGGGCTCGTCGACGGCGGCCCCACCCGCACCGGCCACCGCACCCCGCCGGTGGTGGCGACGCTCCCGGTCGTGGGCACCAGCGCCGAGGCGATCCGCGCCAATACCTGGCAAATCAATCACTTGCTAGCCGCTGGTGTACACGGCTTGCTGCTCTGCCATGCCGAAGATCCCGCCGCGGTGGCGGCGTTCGTCAGCGCCACCCGTTACCCGTTCAACGGTCGGGATACCGATGGCCTCGACGAAGGTCGCCGCGGCGGGGGCGGTCAGAATTACGCCGCTGAGATCTGGGGGCTGCCGGTGACGGAGTATCTGGCGAAAGCCGATCCGTGGCCTTTGAACCCGGAGGGCGAACTCCTGCTAGGCTTGAAAATCGAGAATAAGCGCGCGCTCGCCAATCGCGCGGCGCTCACGGCGGTGCCGGGGATCGCCTTCGCCGAGTGGGGGCCGGGCGATATGGGGATGTCCCTGGCCGAGCGGTACATCGGCCCTGGCTATCAGGCCGATCCCGACTTCGCCCACGACCCGCCCTATGGGCCGACGATGCAAGAGGCCCAGCGGAACGTCTTCGAGGTCTGCCGCGCGAGTGGCGTCATCTTCTACAGCACGATGCGCCCCCAGGACTGGCGCGAGCTCTACGCAATGGGAGCGCGCATGTCCAGTTCCACGCCGCGCACCGCGGAATTTATGGATGAGTTGCGGCAAATCGCCAACCGGACAATGCCCGTCTGAGGCATGGTCGCGCCAGCACAGGGTCGGCCAACAGGATAACCATGGGGCAACGTACATCGGCAATGTTCGCCGAGTGGGGGAGGGGGAGCGATGGCCCAAGGGATCGCGGGGTTCGGCCATGTCACCATCGTGGTCAACGATCTCGCAGCGACAAAACAGTTCTACGGCGGATTGTTGGGGCTTCCCGAGGCCGACCGACCGGATTGGGCCGCGCCGGGTGCCTGGTATCGGATCGGCGCGGCTCAGTTGCATATCCAGGTCAAGCCGGAGTTCCGGCCCGACCCGCACCCGGTAGGCCCGCACTTCGCCCTC